>CAYHBE010000143.1:0-4397 GCA_964354765.1 uncultured Dehalococcoidales bacterium
CTCCAGTGGCAGCAAAAAACACATCGTCGCTGTCAATTAAGTCGTTTGTTTTATAAACTTTATTGAGATCGATACCTGCTTGAATCGCAGCCCTTCTTTCTTGCTCGTTCCGAGGCCAGATTTTACACTGAATACCACCCCTGATGCAGCGAATTGCGGCAGCTGAAATTACACCTTCGGTCGTACCGCCGATGCCCATGAGGACATCTATTTCTCTATCGGGTAATGCAGCTTCAATACTTGCCGAAATGTCGCCGTCGGATATCAATTTGACACGGGCGCCAACTCTACGGATCTCTTCCAGAAGTTGCTCATGGCGCGGTCTGTCAAGCACCGTTACCGTTAATTCAGTGATTTTTTTCTTCTTTGCTAATGCTACATTTTTTAGATTTTCAGCAACCGTAGCATTGATATCAATGTAATCTTTCGCATCCGCTCCGGTAACAATTTTGTCCATGTAAACAAATTCTTTGGGGCAGTGCATCGTCCCGCGCCCTGTTAATGCAACCGTAGAGATCGCACCAGGCAACCCTCTAGCAACCAGAGTGGTCCCGTCTATTGGGTCGACAGCGATATCAACTTTCAAATCTGAGCCGTCGCCAATTTTCTCCCCTATATAAAGCATCGGAGCCTGGTCTTTTTCTCCTTCACCAATAACGACGATTCCGTCCATGCGGATGAAACCGAGCGTATATCGCATGGCGGATACGGCTGCCTCATCGACTAGGTTTTTATTACCTCTGCCGAGATATCTGGCGGCAGACATCGCTGCAGCCTCTGTAACCCTTACGAGTTCCATGGCGATGTTACGCTCAATTGGTTGATGATCTGTGGTGTTCATAATAGCATTTAATATGTTAATTCAAGCGGACGTTCAGGTCAATACTGGTGAAGAGATCAATTTGATCATTTCGGATGTTTTTTTAGGACCGACAACCATTCTTTTCGGAATTTACCGAGCTTGGGTGAAATTACTACCTGGCAGTACCCCTGTTCTGGATGTTTTGAAAAATAGTCACGATGATAATCTTCAGCAGGATAAAATTTTTCAAATTCAACAATTTGGGTGACGATTCCACTCTGCCAGATTTTTTCTCTATTCAGATGCAAGATAAACGCATTAGCATAGGTTGCCTGCTGTTCATTATGATAAAAAATCGCGGAACGGTATTGTGTACCTACATCTGCTCCCTGGCGGTTGAGGGTTGTGGGATCATGGATAGAAAAGAAGATATCGAGGATTTCAGGGTAGGAAATTACATCGGGATCGAAAGTAATCTGTACTGCTTCTGCGTGACCGGTTTGACCGGTGCTGATCTGTTCATAAGTCGGGTTGACAATTTTACCACCTGTGTAACCCGGCACGACACTAATTATACCTTTCACTTCCTTAAAAACTGCTTCAAGACACCAAAAACATCCGCCGGCGAGAGTAGCTACTTCTGTCTTTTTATTTGAGCTCATAGCTCACCTTCGGGGACTAATTTCAGAGCGAAACCGTTCATGCAATAGCGTTTCCCGGTTGGTGGAGGATCGTCATTAAAAACATGACCAAGATGTGAGCCGCAGCGTGCACAAAGCACCTCGGTGCGTATCATGCCAAGGCTTTTATCAGGTTGTTCAACGATATTAAGTTGCGAAACGGGTTGATAAAAGCTAGGCCAACCCGTGCCCGATTCGAACTTAGTAGTGCTGCGAAAGAGGTCGGTGCCGCACCGAACACACTTAAAGATGCCTGCGCCGTGGACCTCATCGAAAGGACATGATCCAGGTGCTTCAGTACCTTTTTTTGTAGTAATTTCATATTGCTTTTTAGTGAGCAACTTTTTCCACTCAGCATCTGTTTTTTCGATTTTCTCGACTTCAATCACTTTGTTCAGCTTGGCATCATAGATCTTGATGTTTGTCATATCACACATCCCCACGATCAAAATAAACATTCAACTTTGAGTTTTACCTAGAGACCAGCTGCAATTGCGATAGCGCTCGCTCCCCAGCAGACCATGATGACAGCGACAACGGCAGCATAATGGTAAACGTTATATTCGATTCTTGGTGCAATCACCTTAGCGTGTTATCGGAGCTGCAGTGGTTTTTATATTCATATTTCCCAGACTCCTATTTCTCTAATGATACAGATTTCGATCATTGAATTTCAACCTGGTTTTCCCCGGAGTGCACGCAAAATTTTTCCACCTGTAAGACCAAAAAATTGCGACGATGTTCGCATCGTTGATACATTTCTACACACAGGTTGTATCACGAAAAGAAGTATTAACCGGTATTGCTGGTTACTCTATTTGTTAGGATATTTTAATCTTCTGAGCCACGTCGGTAGGGATAGGGTCCAAACCATGAGTTTCCTTGCTATATTTCTTGATTTTAGTCATGAGTTCATCCTCAATGGCTGTGCTAGCCTCAAATGTGCAAGCTATACCTGTGTCTTTACATTTGAAAGACGACAAACTTTCCTTCTGGTTTTTATGCCTTTTGTCATCGGCAACAGAAAAAGACCTGATTTTGTTATAGGAGAGACCACGATAAATAGAAACACGTAAACCTACTTATATGGGGCTTCAATATGCATTTATGAGCTGCAATATATAAAGTTCACATTAAGACCAATTGTGGTATGATATTATTTTAATATTGTTCGCATATGGAGCATCTCAAATTTTCCATATTAAAGCCAACCAATTAATTGTCATTATTAACGGTCTTACCAGCCTGCTAATACTCATGATCGCATTATTTCCGCAGAATTTTATCAGAATAGCCCTAGGCTTGCCGTTCGTGCTTTTTTCCCCTGGATTTATCTTAATTACCGCATTATTTCCGAGGAAAGAAAACCTGAGCGACATCGAACGTATAGCTCTGAGTTTTGGACTCAGCCTTGCTGTAGTGCCTCTTAATGGACTCGTCCTAAATTATCTACCGTGGGGCATCAATCTGAACTCAATTCTCTACTCGCTCTCCATTTTCATCGTCGTGACCTCGGTCGCAGCCTGGCTTAGGCAGAGGAAGTTATCGGAGCATGAAAAATTCTCGGTCCGAATAAATTTTGGTTCGTGGAGCGAACAAAATCTATTGAGAAAGGTCCTTTCGATTATTCTGGTTTTTACGATCGTTGGGTTGTTGGGAGTAATTGTGTATACTGTTGCGGTACCCAGAACGAGCGAACAATATACGGAGTTCTATGTGTTGAACATTGAAGGTAAAGCCACTGATTATCCTGATGAACTTAGGCTAGGCGAAACAGGGTATGTTATATTAGGTGTCGTTAATCACGAGCGGCAAGCCGTAAGTTACACGATTGAAATTCAAATTGATGGGAAGACTTCAGGTGCAGTTGATCCTATGACACTTGAAAATGAAGAGAAGAGCGAGTCTATTGTCGAGTTTGAACCGCAAAAAACTGGTGAACGCCAGAAAGTTGAGTTCTCACTATTCAAAGATGAGGTGGTAGAGCCTTACCTGCAGCTTCATTTGTGGATTAACGTGAATTAAAGTCGGTCCGGTAGTGAAATTAAGAAAATCACAACTCTATAAATTTTTCTCTGAGGTTGTGGAAAGCGCCACCTCCCGAGATAGAATCAAGGCGATCGTCCGTGTACCTTTGTATTCCAATGCCCTGTTCTTATTGGCTGCGAGCATATCTAGCGCTATCCTCGGGTTCATTTTCTGGATTATTGTCGCCAGGTTTTACGCTGCGGAACAGGTGGGACTGGCTTCGGCGATGATCGCGAGCATGGGATTTGTCGTATCGCTTTCGCGGCTCGGACTGGATATGGGTTTAGTGAGGTTTCTTCAGCAGAGTGGCGAGAAGGATATCTCAGTAATTAACACCGTGCTGACAATCGGCTTGATATCATCGGTTACGGCGGCGTTGGTCTTTATCGCTGGTCTCGGGGTATGGTCGCCTGCGCTTGTCTTCATGCGAGAAAATCCTGCATATATAATCGCCTTCGTAGTCTTTTGTTCGTCGTCAACTTTGTCCGTATTCACTGATTATACATGCATCGCCGGACGGACTGCGCATTTCGCAACCGCAAGGAGTCTTGTTTTTGCCATTTTAAAGATACCGCTCGCTATTGGGTTGGTAGGGCTGTTAAATGAGTTCGGGATTTTTTCATCATGGGGAATTTCACTGGTAGTCGCGCTTCTCATCAGCATGATTTTCTTCCTGCCGCGTTCCCGCCCTGGCTACCGCTTTTTCTTCACAATTAATAAGCAAGTCGTTAGAGACATGATGCGGTTCGCTTTCGCCAACTATGTTGCTTCTTTCCTGTGGAGCGCGCCGGTGATGGTCTTCCCGATTATCGTGCTCCACCTGCTCGGGGCTGAATCCAATGCCTTCTTTTATATTGCGTGGGCGATTAGTTCTGTGCTAACGACGG
>CAYHBE010000143.1:4407-4954 GCA_964354765.1 uncultured Dehalococcoidales bacterium
CGGTCTCCAACGATACCTCGACGTCCTTGTTTGCAGAAGGGTCCTATGATGAGGCTCAGTTGAAGGCGAACATAAAGAGGAGCCTGAAGATGGCGGCAGTTCTACTCTTGCCGGTGGTTATCCTGGTGATGGTGCTCGCTGATAAACTGCTGTTATTGTTTGGCGGTACGTATTCAACGAGCGCGACTGCTCTGCTGCGAATCCTGGCTCTGGCTTCCATTCCGACAGCGGTTAATACTATTTTCATGGCAATTAAACGGGTGCAGAAGGACTTGAAGGTGTTAGTGAGCTTGACAGCCTTCGTCGCAGTAGTTACGCTGGTGCTGGCTTTTGTACTGATACCGCGAATAGGCATAGAAGGCGCTGGTATTGGGTGGTTGGTGGGACAAACCAGCGCTGCACTGGTGGTGATGAGTGTGCTGAGAGAGCGGCGTAACGTTCCTGAATAAAACCTACTGAACATTACTTAATCCGACGTTAAAAACTGAAATGTAATTTCAATCGGAGGCGATTGAACCCTTTAAGCGAATAGCAAAACTACCATTAA
>CAYHBE010000144.1:0-4939 GCA_964354765.1 uncultured Dehalococcoidales bacterium
TACCGGCGGTATTTGTCAGGATGACCATTGATAATTCGTTCCCGTCATATGGTAATTCCACACCGACTACATTCCCGGACCTGATGTAACCAAAACTGTCGGTCTTTCTCATCATCGGAACTGTTACCTCAGTGCCGTTAACAAGATGAAATTGGCCGTTTTGTGTCGCCGATTCTTCGAACTTTTCCCGCCACGCGGCGTTGAAATAGACAGCGTTCGTCAGGACAAGACGGGTCAATGGTGTAATAACGCCTTCAGGTATAAGGTCCTTTATGCGTCCTTCTGTCTGTTCGCTGACCCAATCATTAATAGTTATCCGGGAAGCATTGGGATCTTTGATAAAGTCCAGGACTCTTAAGCCGGCGCCGTAGTTTTCAGCCAGCAAATCAAGGAAAGAAGATATAAACTTGTAATCTTTCTGTCCCCAGATTGCATTAACGATATTGAGCCGGAAACCCTTCTCATCTTTTCCCTGTGCCCCTTGCCCTCGGCTCCCGAGTTCGAGCGCCAGGCTGTTGAAAGCCGGATGAAGCGCAGTGTGCGATAGATCGTAGTGCAGAGTATCTGCCATTTGTTTCGCGGTCTCACCTTTAGCACCAGCGTAAGTCATTGCCAGTGCTAATGAGATGCTATAGGGTGAATAGAAGAGGTTGCCATCTTCAGCTTTGATAACCTGGTACAGGTCCCACGCGAATTCGCTGTTTCCGTTAACGAGCGCTGTTTCATCAGATGTGCTTACATTTGGAGATGTATCGCGTGGTTTATCCGATTTTACTTCACTCGCCGATGCTGGTTGTCCACAGCTAGCGAGTCCGAAAATCATGATTGCAGAGAGCAAAACAAAGATTATTTTTTTCATTAGTTCCCCCCGATCTTATACTGTTGTACTTTATTTATAACGTAATGGTAAGACTACTGGTTAGTTTTTGAGCTCTTATAACCTTACTTATTTCCCTTTGAAATGAGGCTCGCGCTTCTCAATAAAAGCCTTGATTGCTTCCTGCCTGTCCTGGCTCTGCTCTTGCGGCAGCACAAAATCTACGTACTCCCTTTCGGTCTTGCGCGCCGAGCGTTCAGTGCATGTGTAGTAACCGTATTTTACCGATTTAACGTACAGCGGCGGCACCCCTTTTAACATCTCTGCCCACTGGACAGCTTCGTCCATCAGCTCATTATCAGGTACTACTTTATTTACCAGTCCGACTTCGTATGCCCGCTGGGCACCCATCATCCTCCCACCTTTCCATGAGAGCAGCATGAATTCTAGGGCTATCTTGAATGGCATGTAAGGGACGTATTGCGGTGGGATCTGGGAGACTCCCGCCTTCCCTTCTGGATATCCGAAAGTGGCATTCTCTGATGCAATCGTAATATCGCAGCCCCACACCCCTATCAAATAACCTTGCCCCAGTGCATATCCTCGGACCGCTCCGACAACCGGTTTAAACAGAGAAATTCCATTCAAGGGATATGCTTCATGGTATTGCCATGGTTTTCCGGTTTTTCTGTCCTCATCTGTAAGATCGACTCCTACCGAAAAAGATTTGCCATTACCGGATAAAATGGCTACGAGTGCGTCATTGTCGTCCTCAAAACGTCTCCATGTATCTCGGAGGGCGAAGCTCATCTCCTGGTTGAAAGCGTTCGATTTTTTTGGACGGTTCAGGGTAATGAAGGCGATTTGTTTTTTTACTTCATAAATAACAGTCGGTTCGCTCATACCAGCCTCCCTGATCTTCTTGGTTCTCGATGACTATGTTACTACCCGATGGTATCAAGGGCAATAGCAAAAACCCTTATTTTGAAAAAGGTTAAAAAACATACACTGCTATCCCTTAACAAGAAATTAATATTCGATTGTTATTATCATCTTAACGATATAAAAAGGAGGTGAAATACATTAATTCATTACAAACTAACCCATCCAATGACAAGGAGGCAGGAGGAGGAAGAATGTGGTTCCGTAGAAAAATCATCCTGATTCCACTCGGGGTTTCCGTGCTATTAGCTGGCAGCATCGCTGGAATTGCATTTGCCCAGGACTCAACCGGCAGCTCAGGGAACACGCTGTTCGCGAGAGTTGCCACTATTCTTGGCATCGATCAGACTGAGCTGGAAGACGCTTTCGCACAGGCTCAAAAGGAAATGCGCGATGAAGCATTAACCGATTACCTGGACAAATTGGTTGAAGAAGGTAAGATTACCCAGGCGGAAGCTGACCAGTACCGTGGCTGGTGGGATTTAAAACCAGATGCGCTTGATAAACTCGCACCCGGATTTGGTTTCGGTGGGAGAGGTGGAGGGTTTGGTCCCGGATGCGGAATGCGAATCGCGCCGTTCCAGTCAATTCAATCATCTGGGAATACTCAGTAAAGAGTAGAGAGATACCAGATGGTGGCGCGCGGAGAGAGGGCGGAAGTTTTCCTGCCCTCTCTTCTTTTGTTAATATTATATTGACATTGTCTTAACAATTGAAGAATATTATGAAGATATCTCATTAGAAGATTTGCATATGACGTCCAGGACAGTTTTAGTAGTTGACGACGATGTAAAGACGGTAGAGCTGGTAAAACTCTACCTGAACCGTGATGGCTATAAAGTTCTCACATGCGGTGATGGACTTGAAGCTTTGAATCTGGCTCGTAAGAGCCATCCGGATCTCATCGTGCTCGATTTAATGCTGCCCGGATGTAACGGGTTAGAAATTTGCCGCAAGTTAAAGGATGAGTCAGACGTTCCGATTATTATGCTTACAGCCAGGACGACTGAAGATGATAAGCTCAGGGGACTGAATTTGGGCGCGGATGATTATGTCACCAAGCCATTTAGTCCGCGAGAACTCGCTGCCAGAGTACGAGCCGTCATCAGACGCCTGCCCGAAGAGACTTTACAGCGCGGTCCCGTTGAAATAAAACGCGGCGCTCTTACTCTGAATTTTCTTAATCGCGAGGCATCAGTCTCTGGAAAAACCCTTCAGCTGACTCCCAGCGAGTTCAAACTCCTCGGAGTACTAGCACGCGAACCAGGGAGAGTTTTCAGCCGGCAACAGCTTATCGAGATGGTTTTTGGATACGATTTTGAAGGATTTGACCGTACCGTTGACGTTCATATTCTAAACCTGCGCCGGAAAATAGAACCGGATCCCGACCATCCCAGGTATATCAAAACGATTTATGGAGCCGGCTACAAATTCGCCGGGAAATCCGAATGATACACACCCTGCAGTTCCGTCTTTTTCTTGCCTTTGTCCTTGTGATCGTGGTAGTGATCGGCACGGTTTCGATTTTCGTACTACGAAACACCGGTAGCGAACTCGAGCAATTCGATGTCCGTACCCAGCAGGCTCAAACTGATCGCACCGGATTCTTACTATCTTATTACTATTACATGAACAATCAAAGCTGGGAGGGAATCCAGCCGGTAGTTGAACAGTTGGGCACTTCCGAAGGATTGCACATTGTCGTTACCGATACAGATGGATTACTTATCGCTAATTCTGAGGGAGGCACGCTCGGTAAACAGTATAAGACTAACGCGGTTGGGACAAAGTTGTTAATGCCCAGGACGACGATGATGGGCGGAATGATGCTGCCGCCTCAACCGGAAGTGGTGATAGGTACCCTGTATATTAATCCTGAAAATGTCCCGACTCTGACTAAAAATCTTGCCGCCACGATTAACCGATTTCTTTTGTGGGGAGGATTACTGGCGATTGCGATTGCCCTGGTGATAACCCTCTACTTGTCGCGCAGGATTTCGTCACCGGTAAAAGTTCTGACCACGTCTGCCAGGAAGTTAGGACGCGGTGATTTCTCTCAGCGGGTGTCCATCAAAGGAAAGGGCGAAATAGCCGAGCTGGCACAGGCGTTTAACTCTATGGCAGATGACCTGGAACGTGATGAAAAATTGCGACAAAACCTGGTGGCGGACACTGCGCACGAATTAAGGACTCCCCTCACTAATCTTCGTGGTTATTTGGAAGCAATAAAAGACGATATTATAAAACCGGATGCAGCTACGATTAGCTCGTTGTACGAGGAAGCGACTTTGTTGACACGGTTGGTGGATGACTTGCAGGAACTTGCTCTCGCCGATGCCAGCGAGTTGAAGCTGATAAAACAGCCTCAAGCCATCCCGGCGATTATTGAACAGGCAATAATTTCTTTTCAATCCCGGGCGGAAGACAAAGGTTTATCGCTGCGTACTGATATTCCTGATGGGCTTCCCCTTGTTGACATTGATTCACAGCGGATAGGACAGGTGTTGCATAATTTGATTGCTAACGCAGTCACGTACACACCGCAGGGAGGTGCCGTCACCGTTTCGACTAAAAAAACAGGTAATTATATTGAAATTTCAGTCACCGATACCGGGGAAGGTATCCCGGCAGAGGAATTGCCTAATATTTTCGAGCGTTTTTATCGTGTTGACAGGTCGCGATCACGCCGTACCGGAGGTAGTGGCCTGGGTCTTACGATCGCTAAACGTCTTGTCGAAGCGCACGGCGGAAAAATAACTGCCGTAAGTGAGCCTGGAAAAGGTAGCAGCTTCACCTTCACAATTCCGGTTTCAGAAGATTAATTAATTCTTAACAATTGCCTGTAATACTTTTCTTAGGTATGGAGGTGCGCACGTGAAGGGTCTCAAATTGTGGCAAAAGTTTTTGCTGTTTTTTATTGTCCTTGTTGTAGCTGGCGGTTCATACGGAATATATTACTGGGTCACCAAACCTGATACTTCCTCTCAATCCACTGATTATCAACTGACCCAGGTACGTTTAGGTAATATCTCAAATACTGTTAGTGCAAGCGGCAGCCTTGTATTCTCGTTAAAAGAGTCATTGTCTTTTAAAAGCGCTGGTACGGTTGCCGAGATAGCGATCAGCGAGAGCGATACCGTAAAAACCGGGCAAATAATAGCCAAATTCGATGATGCTTCA
>CAYHBE010000145.1:0-1407 GCA_964354765.1 uncultured Dehalococcoidales bacterium
ACTCTTACAGTGCCTATCTTCTTTCCTGTGGTTAAGGAGCTAGGATTTGACCCGATCTGGTTCGGAGTAATTATTGTGCTGGTAACCGAGATAGGTGTTATTTCTCCTCCCGAAGGCATTAATGTTTTTGTCATCAAAGGAATTGCTAAAGATGTCCCACTACAGACTATATTTCGTGGGGTGATGCCTTATCTTTATGCGATGATTGCGGCAGCGATCATTCTTCTCTTCGTCCCCAAGATAGCCACCTGGTTACCAAACCTGGCTGGACCGTAAATCTTAAGTGAATAGTTTTGTCTTCTAGGTAATAAGTTTTGAGCTAATTCGATGTTACTCTCAGACCTACTCACACAAAATGCCCGAATTTATCCGGATGACATTGCGTTAATTGAGCTTAAGCCGAGCCAAAACCTCAGAAAGACAATAAGCTGGCGTGAGTTCGATGAACGTGCTAATCGCGTGGCAAATGCTCTCATCGCAAGTGATATCAAGAAAGGCGATAAAGTTATTCATCTAATGATGAATTCTATCAACTGGCTTGAGGTATATTTCGGGATCATCCGCTCAGGTGCCTGGGCAGTCCCTTTGAACTTCCGCTTTACCGCTGGCGAAGTAAAGTATTGCGCCGACATCTCAGAAGCGCGGATGATGATACTCGGTGAAGAATTTACTGACCGTGTACAGGCTGTTCGCGATAACCTGCTGACCATGGAAAAGTATATTTTTGTAGGACAGCATGCACCAGTAGGAATGGATAGTTTCGAACCATTTATTGCTGATTCACCAGCAAACCTACCGCGAATGAACATTAATCCGCATGATGTCTGCGGCTTGTACTTTACATCCGGCACAACCGGAGCACCTAAACCCATTGTGCTCACTCACAAGAATATGGAATTCGCCTGCATCGTTGAGCAAAAGCACCATTATCAGCAGAAGGATGATAACTTCATTCTTATCCCTCCGCTTTACCACACTGGTGCCAAGATGCATTGGTTCGGCAGCCTCCTCACTGGCGGTCAGGCGACTATCCTAACCGAGATCTCCCCGAAGAATATACTGGAGGCAGTACACAAGGAAAGAGGCACAATCGTCTGGTTGTTGGTGCCCTGGGCGCAGGATATCTTGCTGGCTTTGGATAGAGGCGAATTGAAGCTTAGTGATTATGACCTTTCACACTGGCGTTTGATGCACATTGGTGCGCAGCCAGTGCCACCAAGCCTCGTCAAACACTGGCTGGACTACTTCCCGGAGATGCAGTACGACACCAACTATGGTTTGAGCGAATCCACTGGTCCTGGCTGCATACATCTTGGCATCGAGAATATTCATAAAGTCGGCGCCATCGGAAAAGCTGGCTATGGCTGGCAGGCACGTATCGTTGATGATCATGGAACAGATGTACCT
>CAYHBE010000145.1:1417-4938 GCA_964354765.1 uncultured Dehalococcoidales bacterium
ACCTCAGGGTGTCAACGGAGAGATTATCGTCAAGGGTGACGGCGTGATGAAAGAGTACTACAAAAATCCGGAGAAAACCGCTGAGACTATAAAAGACAACTGGCTTTATACCGGCGATATTGCCCGGATGGATGAGGATGGATTTATCTGGATTACCGACCGTAAGAAAGATGTCGTAATAACCGGCGGTGAGAACATTTACCCTGTGGAGATTGAAGATGTTTTGCGCAGCCACCCGAAAATCTACGATGCAGCAGTCATTGGTATTCCTGATGAGCGGCTGGGCGAAATCGCCGTCGCGGTTATTGACCCAAAACCTGGGGTGATGCTAACTGAAAAAGAAGTGTTTGACTTCTGTGGGGAACGACTCTCTCATTTCAAACGTCCCCGCAAAATCTTCTTTGACAAAGTTCCCCGTAACCCCACCGGGAAAATAGAGAAGCCAAAGCTAAGAGAAAAGTTCCAGCAGTGACAATTTCGATCACTTTTTTGTTTTATATTTCTCCTTCTTTTCTTTCACGAGTATCGCTTTAATCACTTCTTTTGAGCCGCGCGGTCGAAAAACTATTTCAGCATCGGCATTAAGAGCGTCTGCCATTTTTGCTATATAGTTAATAGTTGGCGAGACACCGCCCTTTTCAATCCGTGAGATGTAAGACTGTTTGGTATCCAGCTTGTCCGCAAGTTTCTTCTGTGACTGCTTATTTTTCATACGTAATTCGATAAGGGCACGCTCAACTTTATACTCAGGTTCTAAAGCATCCCATGCCTTTTTAAAATCTGGATTTTTTATTTCTCTCTCGAGTACCTGATCAAGTGTTTCACACCCTTTTGGTAGTTTTAATCGGTTCATATCAATCTTCTCCGGCACGTATCGTGTATTCGGTGAGTCTTTTTAATGCTAAGTTAATCTCGCTTGCGGGAGTTTTATTCGTCTTTTTAATGAATGTTCTTAATAGGATAAACTGATGATCGCCATAAGGAAAATATAGAATTCTATACCGATCAATCTTTAACTCCCATATCTTGTCCTTAACATGTTTAATTCGATCAGGCGACAGGTTGGTTCCGTAATGTTTCAGGAGCTCAACAGTTTTAAGAATCTTTAAATAGTCGCGCTTCCCATAGGAATTTATTTCATTTAGCACCGATTCTTTGCCATCTTCACGCGCATATTATAATTACGGTCGATTCCTGATCCATCAACGAATTGTATCACTTATAAGTTATATATGTCAATCATGAAGTAATATAATAAAAACGACCCGACTTCATTCGTTGTGAGGTCGGGTCAATCTATTTAATCAAATTTAGCGGAAAGCTAGTTTAAGCCGCTGGTTTCGGTGCCTCAGGTTTTGACGGTGGAGGACCTAAAAATTCATGCACTTTTTTCATCCATTCCGGCACGTTAATTCCCTGCGGGCATAATTCAATGCAGCTATCGCATTCGATGCATTTATCGGCTTGCTGGTCTGCCGTCAGTCCTCTCCCGCCCCGGTACTGCGCTCTTCCCATCTGTGGATTATTGTACATTATCGCTTCGTTATAGATTGCGAAGTTCTGCGGTATGTCGACGCCGTTTGGACACGGCATGCAGTAGCGGCAGGCTGTGCACGGGATAGGACATAGCACTATGTATACTTCCCGGATCCTGTCCACCAACTCCAGTTAATTCTTTTTAAAGATTCCGATTCCAGACCGGCTGGCGATGTCCACGTTTTCAACCACCTGTTCCATAGTAGACATGCCGCTGAGAGCCAGGCTGATCTCGGGTTGATTCCAGACCCATAGCAGCGCCCATTCAACCGCGCTGCGCTTTGGCTTGAAGTCCTGCCACACTTTTGCGACCGCTTCCGGTGGATTTGCCAGACGTCCGCCTCTGACAGGCTCCATCACCACCACCGCAACCCCTTTACTGGCGGCATACTGAACGCCCTTGGTCCCTGCCTGAATATCGATATCCATATAGTTGTACTGTACCTGGCACATGGTCCAGTTATCGTACCCATCTACAATCTCTTTAAGAGCATCAAAATTGTCATGAAAAGAGAAACCGATATGTCCGATGCGTCCATCAGCTACCGCCCGTTCGGCTCGTTTTAGTACCTGCAATTCTTTGACCCTGTCCCAGGTTCTCTTGGCAAGCCCGTGGAACAGGTAAACATCGATTTTGTCTACCTGCAGCTTCTTTAACTGCTCGTCGAGAGTGTTATCGTAGTCATCCGCACTCTTCATCGCCCAGAGAGGGAACTTGGTGGCTAGTTTAACCTTCTCCCGGTAGCCATCCTTTAATGCTTTCCCAACCACCTTTTCGCTATTACCGCCGTGGTAACCGAAGGCCGAATCCACGTAGTTGACGCCATGGTCGAATGCATATCTCATCATCTTGATAGCGAGTTCTTCATTAATACTGTTTGGGTTGCGGTCGATGACAGGTAGTCTCATCGCCCCGAAGCCCAGCGCCGATATCTGCCAGTCCAATTTTCCGAATTTGCGATACTTCATGCTCTTCCCTTTCCGTCATTAATGTTCATATTATCACTCTTAATTGAAGTTATTTGCAAATCGTATTTGTATGATCGGAAATTTTTGACTTTTGGCAAACGCGATGTTAATATCTTGACCATAAATCAACGTCAATAATAACGATAACGCTTGGATTGGATTATTATGCAAATATTTCAAAAGATGTTAATCGCTCTGCTAAGTATGATTCTTCTCGTTAATCTAGCCGCCTGTTCAGCCGTTTCAAAAGAGCCGGACTTTATATATCAAAGTGATGCATCAATAGCCGCGCTTATTGAAAGCAATAATATACCTTATCCAGCCACGAATTTGATTGTGTTCAGCGACACCCACATTTTGTCGCCAGAATTAGGGACCGGTGCAGCATTGGAAGAATACCTGTCTGAAGACCGTAAATTGCTGCGCGAGAGCACAAAAATAATGGAATCCCTGTTGGACTCGATTAAAAATGAAGTTGGTGATTTCGTCATCGTGCCTGGCGATCTCACCAAGGATGGTGAGAAAGTTTCCCATGAGTTGATGGCTTCGTATTTACAACAGATTGAAAAAAGTGGGAAACAGGTATACGTTGTGCCCGGTAATCACGATATACTCAATCCGCACGCCGTGCGTTATGAGGGCGATATTTCAATACCCGTACCCAGTGTCACCCCGGAACAATTTTCAGAAATTTACAGCGACTTTGGATTTGATGAAGCCCTATATAGAGATTCCGATTCTTTAAGCTACGTTGTAGAACCCCAATCCGGGCTCTGGTTACTGGCACTGGACGCTTGCCGCTATAAAGAAAATCCGGGAAGAGAAGATCCTGTGACCGACGGTGCTTTCAGTCAAAAGACTCTAAATTGGATAGAAGAGATGCTTATCAAAGCCCGGCAGCAGCATAAAGCTGTCACGGTATGCATGCACCATAACGTTGCTGAACATTATAGAGGCCATGAAAAGTATTTCGGCGAATACATCGTTGATAACTACGTCGAGGTCTCTCGCCTTTT
>CAYHBE010000146.1:0-4907 GCA_964354765.1 uncultured Dehalococcoidales bacterium
CGGTGCTTTATTTCAACCGCAAAAATAAGGATTTTTAACTGCTCGCCTGATAGAATATTTAAAATTACCCTCCATCGTGTCATTCCCCTTCTCCCTTTTTGTCATTCCCGACTCCGATCGGGAATCCAAAGAAGTATAGTCACCCTCACCTTACCTCTTCCTCTATCCCTTCAGGACAAAGGATAAAGGATAAACCCCTCAAGGGCGAGGAATTGATTTTAAATTGATTTTGATCCCATTTATTAATCATAAGTATCTTCTATTCTTCTAGCTACCTTAATTACCAACACCAGTGATTCCTTATTGCGTACTTGATAAATAATCCTAAAATTGCTAATACGAATCCGGAAGGTGTTTTCCCTGATCTTTAATTGTTTGACACTAAAAGGGCGGGCATCTACCGCAAGATTTTCAATTGCTTCAACGAGCCCTTGATAGTCTAAATGTGAGATCCTTCTTTCTAATTTAACGAGTTCACGTTTAGATGATGCGGAGATTTCAATCTTATATATCCTTTCTCTCCGCAATTATCGGCACGTTTTTTCGTTTTGCTCTTGATTCTTCTAATTCTTTTTTTACTTCCTCCCATGAATAGCCGCCTTTTTCCTCGTATTCAGCAAGTGCTGCATCGATTTCAGGCAATAATTCTTCTTCCTCGCGCATATCCAACCAATCCCGCACTGCTTCTGCGATGATTTCGCTCGCAGGTTTGTGCCTTCTAACAGCCTCGATCTTAAGATCGATATAAAGTTCTTCATCATGGAATACTACCGTCATTTTCTTTGTCATGGTTTTATCCTTTAGAAGTATTTGCGTATGGATGTCTATACGTACGATCACAATAGATCTTCGAGTGGTTAGTCAAAGACGATGTCTCAATAAGCACTTAGCCCGGTTGAGCAAGCGTCCCTGCTTGCTCACAAGACCTATTCCAAAAAGTCCTTGAGCTTCCGGCTGCGGCTGGGATGTCGGAGCTTGCGGAGCGCCTTGGCTTCAATCTGGCGGATACGTTCGCGGGTGACATTGAACTCCTGCCCAACCTCTTCCAGAGTCCGGCTCCTCCCGTCTTCCAGTCCGAACCTGAGAACCAGCACTCTCTGCTCCCGGTGTGTCAAGCTGGAAAGCACTTCATCTATCTGTTCTTTCAGCAGTTGCTTTGAGGCAGCTTCAACGGGCGGCATGGCATTGCGGTCCTCGATGAAATCCCCAAGATGGCTGTCCTCTTCTTCGCCCATTGGAAGCTCCAGGGAAATAGGGAGCTGTGCCACTTTTACAATCTCGCGGACTTTATCCGGCGACATCCCCATTTTTTGCCCGATTTCCTTCGAGGTTGGCTCGCGCCCGTACTCCTGTGCCAGCTTTCGACTGAGGCGAAGCAACTTGTTGATAGTTTCAATCATATGTACCGGTACCCGGATGGTGCGTGCTTGGTCGGCGATGGCACGCGTGATTGCCTGCCGAATCCACCACGTAGCGTAGGTGCTGAACTTGTAGCCTTTATGCGGGTCGAACTTTTCTACTGCCCTGATAAGCCCGATGTTGCCTTCCTGGATTAGATCGAGCAGCGACATGCCATGACCGATATGTTTTTTAGCGACGCTGACAACGAGGCGCAGGTTCGCTTCAGTCAAATGGTCTTTTGCAATTGCAGCCGCACGTTCAATGCCGTCCAGGAATTCGCGTAGCAGGCTCTCTTTGGCTTCGAGCCTTTTAACAAATTCCGGCTTGGCGATCATTGCATTCACGCCTGAAACGGTTGCTTTAGTGCCTACAGTCTTGAGAACTTCTTCAGATAGCAGTGCAGCATTCACTGAAAGCGCGATAAGCATCTGATCGAGTTGCTGCTGTGGGATTCCCATTTTGCCGGATATATCAAGCGACATTTGCTGGTCGAGAACGCCGTCAATTGCACGATGAAATTTATTGCCGGTTACAATTTCGCGGAGCCGGGCGCCCGATGGGATGCCGAGATATTCCTGGAGCGCGCGTATGAGGTTGATAGACCGACCAATTTCGTTGATGATATAAAGGTAAATCTCGGTGGCTGAAGCGTGTTTACCCTGCTTTTCTAATTCGCGGCGGACTTCACTAATTCGTTTTCCGAGTTCGATTTTTCGGGCGATAGTTTTTTCATTGTCGGCGGTAAGGAGATGTACCCGTCCTATCTCATGTAGATATAAACGTACCGGGTCGTCTCCAACCTCCTGTTCTTCCGCCTCGAGGACTGGTTCAGCTTCCAATTCTTCCTCGGTTGGTTCTTCCTCTTCAATAGCCGCCACTTCATCCTCAGAAACGTCTTCTGGTTCTTCTTTTATCTCCGGTTCAAACTCCGGTGTAGTAATAAAATCATCGGGACTCATTTTCTCGTTCTCCTTGTCATTTGTGCTCTCTGGGAAAAGACCTCTTTGAGTTTCTGACTGGGCTCAATTCCATCCTGTTGAAGTCTCGCCAGGTCAGCCCCCGGACCACCCGCTTCAGCTTCCAGTGCAAAGATTTCCTTCCGGATTGCCTCCCGACTTTGAAGGTAGTCTTTACGCAACATCAGCACGCAATCAGTATATTTTTCATGGATGCGATTCGCCGGTACTTGACGTGCTTCGATCTCATCTACCTTTTCCCTGATATACGGGTCAAGGCGCTCTTTAAGCGCCATTGAATCGTCAGTCTCCAGGTAACACTTATATATTTCCTGGTTTTGACTGTCCTGGAAATACTCAGGCAATAGTCCGACCTCTAAAGTCTTTAATCCTGGGTTTTTCAAAAGCAGTGTTAAGCAATAAGCTTCCCGCGATGAAGTTATAGGACGGAGGGGAAGCGTTGCTGGTTTTGCCTTTTGTTCTCCCTTTGGTTTGCTTAAAAGGGTTTTGAGGACAGCTTCAAGTTGATTATAACCGATTCCTGAAATTTTAGACAGCTTGTCTAGATAGTGGTCACGGCGGATGTCATCACGCACCCGGGCAACAAGCGGAAGCAGTGTGTTGGCAGCAAGAGATTTATCACGAGCCGTCTTCATGTCCAGCTTGGCAACCGTCTTCTCAATCGCAAAGTCGATAACCGGCTTAGCGTTTTTCACCAGGTCGCGCCAATTTTCCGGATTTTCTTTAATAACCTCATCCGGGTCTTTACCATTTGGAACGATAATAACCCTGATATCAACACCAAGATTGTTCTCATATTCCACGCATCTCAACATCGCCTCTTCGCCAGCTTCATCGGGATCGAGCGAGAGGATCACATTTTTGGTGAGCCGCTTAATTTTGTTTACCTGCTTGTCTGTGATAGCTATACCCATCGAAGCTACCACATTCTGGAAGCCATATTGATGAGGGATAATTACATCCATGTACCCCTCGACGATTACGGCGGTATCTTCGCGGCGGATTGCCGGAGATGCCAGGTGCATACCATACAGGGTATCGCTCTTATCGAAAACCGGTGTCTGCGGCGAATTGAGATATTTAGGCTGTGTTTCACTATCAAGGGCACGCCCCCCGAAGCCAATTACCCTTCCCCGCTGGTCGTGAATCGGAAACATCAGGCGGTGTCGGAAACGGTCGTGGGTCTTGCCAGTATCAGATTGCACAATCAGTCCTGAATTAAGCAGTTCAATCTCTGTAAAACCGCGCTCGAGTAAATACTGTTTCACAGTTTCCCACGCATTAGGGCTGTATCCAATTTGGAAATTGGAGAGCGATTTATCATTTAAGCCTCTGTCTGAAACATATGCTCTGACTTTTTCTGCCTGCAGGGATGTGACCAGTAAATTGTGGTAGAACTGCCCCGCAACTTCGTTGACCTGGAAAAGCCGTTCTTTCTCGTCGCGGCCAGGACCGGGTTCTATACGGGTGGGTATCAGCACTCCTACTTTATCGGCTAAAAACCGTAAAGCCTCACCAAAGGTCATGCCTTCTTTTTTCATGAGGAATGAAATTGCATCCCCGCCGGTGTTGCAGCCACCAAAGCAATGCCAGCTCTGCCTCTCCGGAAAGACGAAGAACGAAGGCGCTTTCTCGCTGTGAAACGGACAGAGAGCTTTGAAGTTGCGCCCGGCTTTGGTTAACGTGACGTAGCGTCCGATAACCTCGACGATATCAATTTTCTGCTTGACTTCTTCAACGGTGTTCATAATTATCTTATTGCTACCCTGAGCCTAGCTAAGGGTCTCCCAATCTGCTAAGTTGAAATGGAGATTCCTCGCTGTCGCTCCGAATGGCGGTGACCTCTATATTATGGCGCGACTTTACCGTCCAGTAAAGATAGCTCGTCGGCTATTTTTTGGGCATATAAATCGGTCATGCCAGCAATATAGTCAATAACCCAACGGCTCTTATCTTCTCCATGAAGGCGGTATTCAGCGGGAAGTATTTTGACATGCCTGTTTAAATATTTGTAGAGTTTACGCAGCAGCACCCTGGCTTTCTCAGATTCCTCGCGCGCCGACTGCACATTATATACCTTGTCGAACAGGAAGTCGCGCATCGAATCAGTAGCTTCACGAACCTTTTCACTCATACCGATACTGATAGTTTTAATATTCTTTACGCGTGCACGACCGCTGGTTGCCCACGAGGACTCGATAACATCGCAGACCATCGCGTTAATCCGTGTCGAAGGAGTTTTACCAAGCACTCTTGCTGCTGGTTTCGGTAGATCTTTCTCATTGATGATGCCGGCGCGGATGGCATCATCAATATCATGGTTAATATAGGCAACAATGTCGGCCAGCTTGACGATTTCTCCTTCCAGCGTTCCGACTTTACCCCACTCCTCTCCCAGCACCTCGAACCTTGATTTGGAATGATTGACGACACCGTCTCTTACTTCCCAGGTCAGGTTGAGCCCCTTACCGTCGTTTTCCAGCAATTCGACCACCCTTAGAGATTGCTCATTATGATGGAAACCCTGTG
>CAYHBE010000147.1:0-4886 GCA_964354765.1 uncultured Dehalococcoidales bacterium
GATGCTTGCCTTGATATAAATGCTCGCCCATTTCTCCCCCCATGTTCCGACGAACCCCAAAGTGGTCTCACCAGATCTGGGCCCTGTTTGTGACGTGTAGGTTGCTTGCCCGGTTTGGAAAGTCGTCTGGAGTGTGTATCCTGAATTATGCACGTACCGCCCCCTTTCGGCATCTCTGACGCGGTGGCGGAGTCCGGATTGCTGCCGTCCTTTGGCTCCCTGATTCCCTCCTGAGTCTGCACCTCCCTTCGTAAGTCGTTCTCAACACTGACCCAACCGTGCATAGAATTTTATGCACGCTGGAGGGTCAGAGCAGGTGGTCAGAGCCGGAGCGCCAGCGCCAGCACCGGAGCGAATCGCTGGCCGTTCCACACCACCGCCCGCAACCGGTCCATCAGCCGCCCCAGCATCCCCTTTTCTTCGTAATGATCGCTGTAGCGCACCATCACGGCTCCGGCGTGGCGCACGATCTTCGCCGCCACGAACAGGAACCGCAGCCGCGCCGTGGCCAGGGTCGTGTGCCGCAACTCCTCCACCTGGACCTGCTCGTCCCGGCTGAACAGCATTAGCCAGCAGTTCAGGTTGTAGGCCAGCATGGCCAACTGGAAGTGCACGCAGTTGGTCGCCCAGCGCCCGGAGGGATGCGCCGCCAAACCCGCATCGTTATTGGCTTCCTTGATCAGGTTCTCCGCCCCACCTCGCTGCCGGTAGAATCCCACCACCACGTCGATGGCTGCCTCCAGGTCGGTCACGAACGCCCGATACTCATATTCCGGCGTGTCGAACAACTGGTATTGCTCGGGTTCGCTCTCCGGCTTCGGCTTGCGCTTCTTGTCGTAGCGCAGAGCGACGAACCGGCAGGGGTGGCTCCATCCGTCCGGTTGATAGCGAAACTCGCACTGTCCGTCGGCGTCGGTGCGGGGCGATCCCGTCCACCGCGCCGCCTTCAACTCGTCCACCAACCGCGACGTCTTCTGCGCCGAGATCACGAACCGCCATCCCCGTTTCTCATACGCCTCCACCGCCTCTTTGCAGTAGAACCCCGAGTCCGCCCGCGCGTAAACCCTTTGCACCGATCCCGGTAGCGAGGCGGCCACGCTATCCAGGTGCTGCGCAATCTGCTGGCCGCTGGGCCGGTCCCCCTTGCGCAACTCTCCGGCCACGTACTCCCGCGTCTCGGCCAGAAACGTCAGGATCGGCTGGAAGCTCTTCTTCCCCTTGTTCTTCGGGTTGTATCCCTTGCGTGCGCCCATCTGCCGCCCGTAGACTGTGTGCACCGCTGTGTCGGTGTCCAGCGTCACCTCCCGCAACTCGACGTGGGCCGCTTCCCAGACCCGCTGCCGCATTCGCCGCCCCACCTCCAGCAGTTGCCGCGCCACGACCAGGTGCAGCGAGGCCAGAAACCGCCAGAACGTGCTCTGGACTGGCAACTTCACCACCTCGAGAATCCCCGTCAGCATCGGCTCCCGTTGCAGGAATGGCAGGTGGTTCAGACGGGAGAAGCCCACGTACAGCGCCAGGATGATCGCCAGCACGAACCGCACCGCGGGCATGGACTTGGTCACACGCATGAGGGTGACATGTTCCTCGATCAGTTGCTGGAACCGCAGCTTCTCCAGCATGGTCGCCACCGGCAGCAAGCCGCCGTAAGGCGTCAGGTTCCCACCGGAAAAGTCAAACGGCGTGGAAGCCCCGATTTTATTAGGCTCCGGTGCGCTCTCTTCCGGTCCTTGTTTGACGGGTGTTTTGTCGCTATGCTTGTTTGTGTTCTTCACCATTTGGGTGACCTCCTCGGGATTTGGCTTGCGAAGTGCGGACTCCGCAAACCTGCTGTTTTACCCCATTTTTAGGGGGTCGCCCAAATGGTCTCGGCGCTCAGCCCCGGCCAGCGGCCTTCAGGAGTGCATTATTCAGGTGTCAACCCGCGTATGCGGCAGCGCGGCTCAGTTTGCCCAATTGCCGACAGTGCTCCTCATACTCCTGGATGCCCGGGTATTGCGAAGTAATCCGCATAGGCAAATCGTTGATTGTCATTGCCTTACCTTCAGTCAAACAGCATAGCTCGACCACCTGTTTCAGTTCGCGAACGTTCCCGGGCCAGTGGTGGTCGAACAACACGGCGATGGCGTCAGAAGAGAAGCTCTTGTCCGACGCCCCACACTCCTTCATGAAGAAGTTGATGAGCTTCGGTATGTCCTCTCGTCGCTCTTTCAAGGACGGAATGGTGACGGTGACGCCGGAGAGGCGGTAGTACAGGTCTGGCAGAAACGTTCCACTCTTCACTCCTTCCTCCAGATTCCTGCTAGTCGCGGCAACGATGCGGCAATGGACTTGATATGATTGGTTGGATCCGAGCGGATATGCCTCTTTCGTCTCAATAAACCGAAGCAGCTTGCCCTGGGTCGAAATATCAACCAGGCCGATTTCATCGAGGAACAGTATCCCTCCGTTGGCGTCCTTCACTCGCCCAGGGCGGCGTGTCGCGCCCGTGAAGGCGCCGTCGACACATCCGAACAACTCCGACTGGATCAACTCCTGCGGAATACAGGCACAGTCGATCGTCACAAAAGGCCTCTTCGGGTTGTGGCGAGACTGGGGGCTGCCCTGAATCATCCTTGCGATGCGCTCCTTCCCGGTTCCAGATTCACCCAAGAGCAGGCAGTTCAGACCACCTTTGAGAGTCGTTTCTGACGTGCTGAAGAACTGTTGCAGCTTCTCGATCTGAGCGATCGTGCTCCGCATCTTGTTCCAGCCCTGGGTCTCGAACTCCACCAGCGCCGCCTGGGGCGGCGGGCCGGGAGAGGACGAAAGCCGCGTTTGGAGTTCGTCCTTGAGCAAGCCGATCCGGACGGGTAGAGGCTGAGACGCATCGCTGAAGATGATTCGGTCAGGAAACTCTCGCATAACCGCACTGAGAGTGTGTATCAGGAGTTCGCATTCTTTGAAGATAGCCGCCGACATCGAGCCGCAAATGGCTCGAAGCGGATGAAATCCGTACAACTGCCTTTTAAGCAGCTCAGCATGCGGGCAGTAAGTAAAGATGATGTTAGAGCTCCTGACGTGCGGGTCCTGTTGGAGCGCAGTCAATGCGCCAAAGCAGTCTCTCGTGAACTGCGCGCAGAACGAAGTGAAGTGAGAGAGCTCTCCGAAGCTGGGTTGCCGGGTTTCAATGTGCAAGGCCACAGAATCTCCGTGGCGGGACTTCAGGTGTTTCAGCGCCTTTAGTACCGCCGACACGTCGCTGGGGTCGACCTTGGTAAGTGAAACATATTGAAGAAGGTCCTCAAGGGCTCCGAGAGTGGTTCGCTTGCCGGACCCGGAAGGGCCCATGATCAAGCTGACGTTCAGCATACTGTCCATGATTAGCCGCCTCCTTGGTGGACTAGTGAAGTCTACCACAGCACACTGATCAACGATAGGCAAGTCCCAACGCTCTTTGTGAATTTCCTTACGGGTCCCAGATCGCGGTACGGGCTGCGGCCGGGCGGGTGGGATTCCGTTACGCTCCTGGATCACAAACGGACTCGGCACCGGATGTCGGCGTGCTCACTGGTGAGGCTGACGTCGACAGCCCGCAGGCGGGCTCGGACCCCGGACTTCTTGAAGACGGCCATGATGTCGTCCACCGAGAGCTGCCGGTTCGCGACTTCCACAGAGAGCGTTCCATCTTCATCGGGATCGCAGATTGGCGCCGCTCCGAGTTCCGACAGGGCCCACTGGGATTGGAATATGGCAGGCTGTGTTCTAGCTTGAAGGTCGAAAGTCAGGACAAATCGGACGGGCTGAAGATCTGGCGTTGCAGTCGTGAGGGCCTGGTGTATAACACCAAGTGGAGTAAGGTGCGCGTTCTGCCGCTTCAGAATGGGCACAACCGCGGCAAACGCCGTGACGAGCGACATCGCGAAGACGGTCGCGACGACCTGGAGCGCCGGAGCGGTGGCTCGCGCGATCGCCATTTCAACCTCACTCAGGTTTCAAGGCATGTTGTTGTCCTCCTACAGATCCGAGTGCACGGCTGATGCCAAACAACCGCCTGCTCCTAACCCAGCCTGTATGAGAGAGTTCCTGCGCGGCGTCGCATAATAGAGTGAGCGATGCCCAGCCCACCGAGACCGTACCGGAGAAACATGGCACTCCCGAAACGCCGCCGCCGCAACCTCCATGCTATGGAGAAGCGTCGGCTCGCCGCCGCCAAGCTGCTCAACGCGAATTGGAAGAGGAGCGAAGTGGCTAACCGCTTCAAGGTCAGTGTCCAGACCGTCAGCCGTTGGGCCCGGAAACTGGCCGAGTCCGGCTGCGAAACGCTGAGAAGTGCCGGGTGCGCCGGGCGCAAGCCCCGCTTGAGCGAAACCGGCAAGGAACGCCTCAAGGAGTTGCTGTCGAAAGGTCCCGGGCAACCGGATGGGGGGACCAGTTCGTGGACCTTGCAGCGTGTCGCCCAGTTGATCAAAAGGGAGTTCGGGATCCAATACCACCCACGTCACGTTTGGCGTGTCCTTCTTCAGCTCGGTTGGAGCTACCGGCGCGTGCCGGGCCGGGCGAGTGAGTGCGGCGACAAGCCGGTAAAAGCCGGGCAGAAGGCTTGGGTGCCGAATCGGAGGAAGCCCCAACGGAAAGGTAGAGGCGTGGTTTCCTGAACGAAAACGGGATGAGGTTGATCGGGCCGCCGGGATTTGGACTCGGGACCTCTTGGATCCCAAGCAGCGGCTCCGAATCAGGCGCTGCCGCACTCCACGCACCGCAAACGCCCATTTTGAGCAGGCACAGACCGCCGCCAAGCTTGGGCGGGTTCGCTCCCGGCCCGGGCCGCTTGCCCGTTACGGGAGGCTTGCTCCCTACTCCCCCTCCCTCTCCGCCGCGTCGGCCAGGACGCGGACGTGGTTGCC
>CAYHBE010000148.1:0-4854 GCA_964354765.1 uncultured Dehalococcoidales bacterium
AATACTGATATGGTGACAAATTTTTAATAATTCTTCCAAAATTTCATGTTCGAGCTATTGAGTGTGTATCAGATGGTCTGATAGCGAGAAATATATGTCTGACCCGGCCGGAAATAGTCCACTCTATGAGCATCCCTGTTCTTATTGTTTTGTATACTCAGTGTCCTCCGTAGGTCGGTATCCCAGCCTTTTTAAGCGCTTCAGCAATGCTGACTTCTAATTCAATAGACTCGGCATTGCTCATTGGGTTCAGATGCTCAAACAGTTCAGGTAAAAGACGAAGACCGTATTTTTTGACATATTTTGAAGCTTTATAGCCATCTTTATGCTGTTGGAATCTCACTTCTGGTTTATGGCTGGTTCTTCCCACATACAAAGCATATCCTGGGTGCTTTATATCAACAGCCTTCAGCAATACAATATATATGTAGTTTTGAACCCCTCGTTTTTTATGTGTTTTAGCTGAAAAACCTTTACACACTCTCTCGGCTTTTGGATACCAGGGAATTGGATTATCATCAGAGATTTCATTTAATCGATCAAGCAGTTCCTTGATATACATACGGTACTTATATCCAATACTGGCGATATTGTCAACACGCTTTTGCTTTATATCAACTTTCTTGCTTTGATACAATGTCAACTGTAACTTGAGATTTTACCTTATCACAGTTCAACTCATCCAATGTGGTCCTATTGTACCTGTGATTTCCCAGATCCCATCTATTTTCTTCAAAACGTAAGTGGTGCCACCTGCCCCCAAATTCCCTATGTAGATGCTACCCGCTACATATACCGAGCCATCCGCTTGTGGATATATGTTACCCAGAGTGATTATTTCACCACCACCCTTCACCATCGAGCTTGGTGTATCTTCAAACTCGGCATTTTCGAACCTGTCTATCCATATGATTTCCGCTGAGAGATCACCCAGTGCCGCTATAACTTTATCCTGCACAGTTTGTGAAATCAGTGCTGACATCTATTCTTGTCTCCAGTCACCTGTCTTATCATCACTCTTCCTGATCACGTACAGAGTTGGCAGTTTGAGAATCCCCCCAAACGTGTCATCCACAGTGGCAAGATGCCGCGTCACTGCAGTGTAAATGGTAGCTTCATCAATCTCATTGAGGGTGGTAATATCTGGAGTGGTTTTACATGATAACACCAATGCGGCCAACGACAAGCCGGCAATCAAGATCAGAACGTTTATCGGATTCTTACACACGCTATTTCTCCCGATGTCTCCAGCGGATTATTCAAATAGTCGCATTCCATGCTATTTAATCCATTATCAAATTTTTAGCAAAAATGGTTTTCATCAGACGGTGATATTATCCTACAGTTTCTGCCCAACTTGCTGTTTTACCTCATCAGTTAATTCGTACCGTCTCGGTTTTCTATTAGGATTTGAAATCAGAACGCCATATTTTTCAAGTTCTGGCCATATGGTCTTACCAAAATGTATTCCGAACTTTGCCGGATCCAAATTTGTCAATGGATTGCGTGGAAAGAATTCTTTTATCACCTTGGCGCAGTCTGTAATCCTAAATGTTCCTGCGAGCAGTTTTTCAATAATAATCCTGGCTATTTGTTTCTCCTGGCGTTGCGTTTCCTTATCAGGTGATGGTCGTTCTGCCGGAGTAGTCACTACAACGCCAGGGGCCGACGCCTTTTTGCGAGAAACCTCCGCACCTTCTGATTCAGAGCCTCCTGCCCTAAGTATTCCCGAAAACGCTTCGTGGACCGCCTCCGTACCCCAAATACCTCGTCAGGCTCCGTGAATACCTTCCCACACCACAGGCAGCGGAATCGCCTCTTTATTAACCTCAATCATACTAACTTGTCCCTTAACTTGCTGTCCTGTTTCCACTGTAATCTGGAGTCCTGTATTTTACATGCCATTCGACCACATCTGGGACATTCAACTCCTTCTCGATGGTACTTCACCATGACTTCAAAATGCCCTTCCAGTTCCTTCTGCTCAAGTATCTCCAATTGTAGTTATTCCAGCCTGACTGCGATACAATCATCTTTCACCGGTGTTAACCTCCTTCGCTCTTTAGTTTGTTGTTTAACCAAAGGCTACAGGAGGCAACGGGTGCTTTTCAATTATTACTTTTCACACTAAATAGTGTAGAACCATTGATTCTTGACTATTGGCATTTGCGACTGGCTTTTTTCTTTGGAGAATTGTCTTTTGTTCGTGCTATAATTAGTCATTCGTGGCTGATCCGCAAGCCCGTATCTAATACCTTAATATCGGAGGGAGGAACACTTCATGCAAGCCGGTCTCAAGTCTATTGTGTGGTTCAAAGAAGTTACCAAGAAAGACATCCCCCTCGTCGGCGGCAAAGGAGCCAATCTTGGCGAAATGACCAACGCCGGCATCCCCGTCCCACCCGGTTTCATTGTCACCGCAGACGCTTACTTCAAGTTCCTTAAAGAAGCCGGCCTCACTGAAAAAATCCGCAGCCTGCTTGCCCCCCTCGACCCCAACAACAGCAAACAACTCCAACAAATCTCCGTTAAAGTCAAAGACCTCATCGTCAAAGCCAAAATGCCCACCAAACTCGCTGAAGAAATCCGGCAGCATTATGTGAAAATGGGTCAAGGACTGGTCGCGGTGCGCAGTTCCGCCACTGCTGAAGACCTCCCGGACGCCTCCTTCGCCGGGCAGCAGGCAACCTTCCTCAATATCGAAGGTGAAAAAGAGGTTGTCATCGCCGTCCAGAAATGCTGGGCTTCGCTCTTTGAGGCACGCGCCATCTTCTACCGCGTAGAAAACAAGTTCGAACACTTTAAAGTGGGTATCGCCGTCCCCGTACAGCGCATGGTACAGTCGGAAACCTCCGGCGTCATGTTCACTATCGATCCCACCACCAGCGATGCCTCCAAGATTGTTATCGAGGCAGTTCTGGGACTGGGTGAGATGATTGTCTCCGGCGATGTTACCCCCGACCATTATGTCGTCGATAAAAAAAGCATGAAGGTCTCCTACAAAGAGGTAAAAAAACAGGAGTGGAAGCTGGTTAAAAACAAGACCGGCGAGAACGTTAAAATCAACCTGACTAAAAAAGAGCAGGCAAAACAAAAAATAACCGATGACGATATTATCTTCATCGCTAAATTAGGCAAGCAGCTTGAGGACCATTACACCCATCCGCAGGACATCGAGTGGGCAAAGGAAAACAACACTGTTTATATCGTCCAAACACGACCTGTTACGACTGTCGGCAAAATGGCGGCTTTTACTCAACATGAATTTAAAGAGACACCTATCCTGGTCGGCAGCGCCGCCAGCCCGGGTATTGCTTCCGGTCCGGTAAAAATCGTGGCGAATCCTTCACAGATTGACAAGGTACTCAATGGCGATATACTGGTTGCCGAAATGACCACCCCCGACTATGTTCCGGCGATGAAACGGGCGGCGGCAATCGTCACCGACCGCGGCGGCAGGACGGCTCACGCCGCCATTGTCAGCCGCGAACTTGGAATTCCCTGTGTTGTCGGTACCGAGAAAGCTATGAAAAATCTCAAAGACGGACAGCTTATCACTGTCGATGGCGGTAGCGGTAAAGTCTATAACGGTAAGATTGAAATTGTTGTCGAGACGAAAGCCAAGCGTACTCACAAGATCGTTACGAAGACCAAATTACTGGTCAACCTCGCACAGCCGGAACTGGTTGACAGAGTTTCAGCTCTGGACGTCGACGGCATCGGTCTTCTGCGTGCTGAATTCATGGCGGCTCAGATCGGTGAACATCCCAGCCACATGCTCAGCCAGAAACGGGGACAGGAATACATTGATAAACTCGCCGAAGGTCTGATGTCCTTCGCCAAAGCTTTTTATCCCCGGCAGGTCGTCTATAGAACTAACGATTTCAAGACCAACGAGTACCGGGCGCTCAAGGGCGGTGAAAAATACGAGTCTCAGGAAGAAAATCCGATGCTCGGTTACCGCGGCGCTTCCCGCTACATCACTGATATCGAGACGTTCAGGCTTGAACTCGAAGCTATCAAGAAAGTCCGCAAGAAGTATGACAATCTCTGGGTAATGATACCTTTCGTGCGCACGGTGAGCGAACTCGCGAAGACTATAGAAATCATGAAAGAAGAAGGCTTAAAACGCTCGCCCAAGTTCAAAATCTGGATGATGGCTGAAGTGCCGTCGAACGTTATTTTACTCGATAAATTCCTGGCACTCGGCATCGACGGCGTGTCTATCGGCAGCAACGACCTTACCCAGTTGACACTCGGCGTCGATAGAGATAATGAGAAACTGGCAGCGTTGTTCGACGAGCGAGACGAAGCAATCATGATTTCACTGGAAAAGATAATCCGCGGCTGTGTTAAAGCCGGCGTCACCTGTTCCATTTGCGGGCAGGCGCCTTCGGTTTACCCTGACCTAACGAAAAAATTAGTGGAGTGGGGCATCACCTCGGTATCTGTCAGCCCGGATATGATCGACCAGACCCGGGAAATTATTGCTGACGTAGAGGCGCGGCTAAAGAAATAGTGAGCGGTCGGCTCGGAGTCCGCCATCTGCTTGAAGAACGGGAAGAGAGTCTTTCGCCTTTTGCCCAGAAAAGCCATTTATCGAAAGGCAGGCTCCGACCGGAAACGCCCAGCCCGGTGCGTACTGAATTTCAGCGTGACCGCGACCGGATTCTACACTGCAAAGCTTTCCGACGGCTTAAGCACAAGACCCAGGTCTTTATCGCACCTGCCGGCGACCACTACCGCACGCGGTTAACACACACCCTTGAAGTCTCTCAAATTGCCCGTACTATTACCCGTGCTCTGAATCTCAATGAGGACCTCGCCGAGGCTATCAGCCTGGGGCATGATCTC
>CAYHBE010000149.1:0-4840 GCA_964354765.1 uncultured Dehalococcoidales bacterium
TTTCAGATGTAGTGCTGATTAAATGGTTTTCCTTCGCCACAATTTCAATCCCAATCTCGCTTGCTTTGGCCTCAGCACCGTCCAGTGTGCCCTGTCCGACTGTCCCTGAAAGGAGGTGTAATGCCATCTTGGGTGTACCAGTCCCCTTCCAGATATTTTCTTTGTAGTATTTAGCTAACGCCACCCAATCGTCGCCGTAATCAGGGGTAGGTCCGTAGATATGTGATGCCGGATGCAGGTTCATTGTCGATATGAAGATGGCAAGACCAGGGAAGCCATTCTGATTTGCTATGCCCTGGGCGGCTTTCATCTCAGAAGATGAGTGAGTAGTGAACAGTATATCACCTTCATTAATATAGTCCTGAACTATAGTGCCTACTTTTTGCATGTCATAGGCGCTGTCTCTCCAGGAAACCTGTATGGGATAACCTGCCGCGCCATTTAGTTCGCTGTTTATGTACTCAATTGCATCTTGAATACCGTGTTGACCAGGCAGACCTTTTTCCGGTACCGGACCGGTGGATGGTGTCATCATGCCTATTTTTAAGACTTGACCCGGTTGAACCTTGGGTCCGCATGCTCCAAGAGCAGGCATCAATACAAGGGTTAAAGTCAACATGATTACCATGAGCAGAGTTATTAGTTTCGACTTCATTTTTTCTCCTTTAATCGTTGATTCGGTAAATCGATTTTCTATTTTGGTCATATATACATAAAGGATGTCTCTCCTTTATACCTCAGTATGAGAAAGGCCAGAGCCTGTATGAAGACTTAAACAATTGCCAGCGATGCGCCATGCCGCGCGGTTCAAAAATAAGAAAAAGGATAATTGCTAACCCGAATAAAAGTGGAGCAATGCCTGATGTAAATCCGGGTGGCAGGTGAGGAAAAGCAGATTGTAAAGCCGGAGACAGTTTAGTTACCAGGACGTCGAGTAGTCGAATAAACATAACACCAAATATGGGACCGATGGTAGTTCCAGCTCCTCCGATAATTATCATCCCGATGAACAATACCGAGTCCATGAAAGGGAAATGTGCATCGCTAATGGTCGCGCCTGTGTGGGCGATCAGCGAACCAGCTATACCAGCATAGAAACAGCCGATAAAGAACGCGGCGAGTTTATAACGGAACAGGTTGATGCCCATCACCTCTGCCGCAAGATCATTATCGCGAATGGCTACAAAAGCTCTCCCTACCCTTGACCGCGCTATATTCTTCGCTGCATAAATTGCTGTGGCAACTATCACGAGAATCAGGTAAAATTTACTCGTCTGTGTTTTAAAAACGAAACCCAGTATCGAAGCAGGTTCCACATCCAATCCGCTGAATCCTCCGGTAACGGGTGTCCAGTGCTGGATTACCCAGATAATGATAAACTGCGCAGCAATTGAAGAAATAGCAAGATAAAATCCTTTAACTCTTAATGAAGGGATACCAAATATCATTCCGACGGCTCCCGCGAGTAAGCCTGATGAAATTAATGCGAATGGGAAAGGCATCCCAAATCTCTGGGTGAAAAACGCAGAGGTATAGGCTCCCACTGCCATGAATCCGGCATGACCGATAGAAAGTTGTCCACAATAACCGGTTAAAAGATTAAGCCCGGTGACAGATATAATAGTGATACCGATTAGATTCGCCACGCTCAGCCAGTAATTGCCGAACCAAAGCGGAGCAGTCAATAAGATGAGAATAAACACTGCCAGGAGAACTTTCTGCGTTCTTGTCCTGAAAATTGTCGTATCTTCTGAATAGCTGTAATTTCGAGTACCTGCAGGTAGGTCCATCCTATATCCTCTCTATGCGTTCCTCTCCGAATAATCCGTAAGGTTTCACGAACATTACCAGGATTATGATTATAAAAGGTACCACTTCTCTTATGCCTGGCCAGGTTAAAGAGGTTAGATAACCACTTCCGACGATTTCGGCAAGACCGATGATCGGACCGGCAATAATAGCACCCAGGAACGAATCCAGACCACCGAGGATGACTACAGAAAAAGCTTGGAGCCCTGTCGGAATAAGACTATTCCCGACGCTGCCGGCGATACTCGATATCAGAACCCCGGCCACGGCAGCCAGGACACACGAGAACATCCAAGAGCGTGAGAATATCCTGGTAACTGGAATGCCGCATGCCTGCACTGCTTTCTGGTCGTCAGCGGTGGCGCGCATAGCAACACCCATTTTGTTGTAGCGGAAATAGAGTGATAGCAAGCCGAATAGCAGCAAGGAAATGAGGGCTGCCCATAATTCCTGCGGTTTGATTATGGCGCTTCCAATGTGCAGGGGTTCATCGGGAAACAGTTGGAATGGTACGAGGCTTTGAGACCAGATAATACCCGCCAGCCCCTGTAAGAAGTAACCCAATCCAAGAGTGACAGTGATTAAGGAGAGTATTGGCTGAGCAATTAGCGGACGCAGGACGATTCTTTCAATCAGCCATCCGAGAATCAAAGCAAACACAATTACCAGCATGAGTCCAAGCCACTCAGGTAGTCCTCTCTGGTAGAGCATCTCATACGCAAACCATGAAGACACAAATACCAGTTGTCCGAGGGCTAGGTTTGCTACGCCGCTGGACTTCCAAACGACAACAAAGCACAATGCAATCAGTGAATAGACCATACCTATAGCAAGTCCGGTAATTACATACTGCAGTAACTCACCCATTAGATGAGATCTCCGTAATTTATGTTTAATTTATGAATTTGATATTTTTTCATTGTTTGCTTCTCGTCTCTTGAATATTAATTATTGATTATTAATTGTTCACTGTTACGTTCCTTATTTTAATGCTCGTAGTCACAGTGCCTTTTCTACCATCGCGGTACGTAACCGTTGCCACTACCTGAACCTCGTCCTTACCTGTGTAGATCGCCGAGATCAGTTCTGAATAGCGGGTTTCCATGAATTCTCGGCGGATTTTCCGAGTGCGTGTAAGTTCGGCTTCATCTGGATCGAATTCTTTATGCATCAGCACAAATCTTTTTACCCTGGCTGCCTCAGGCAGGTAGCTGTTAACTCTAAACAAATCTTTCTGCACAAGCTCGGCGATATCGTTTTTCTGTGACAGGTCGACAAATGTCGTGTAGGGTATGTGGCGTCGCTCCGCCCATTTCCCGACCATCGTAAAATCGATATTGATGATGGCGCTGACATAGTCGTCGTCTTTACCACCGATTACCATCGCATCTTTGATATAGGGACTGAACCGTAGCCTTCCCTCGATATATTGAGGTGCATATTTCACTCCAGACCGCAGTTCGCCCATATGATCCATACGGTCGAGGAATATTAGATGTCCCTTTTCGTTTATGTTTACGGCATCACCGGTATGCAGCCAGCCGTCGATCAAAACCTCTGCAGTCTTCTTCGGATCGTGGTGGTAGCCGCTGAACATGGATTTGCTGCGTACATAAAGCTCACCGGTGTTCATCACCCGGGTTTCCGTATTGACAGCAGGCCGTCCCACACTTGCGAAATCAATTTCGCCAGCGCCGTGGGAAGAGATCAGTCCAGCTTCAGTACCCGCGTAATTTTGGCGGAGCTCGATACCAATGGCATGTATGAGGCGGAAGGTATCGAGACTGAGAACCGAGCTGCCAGTTACCGCAAAACGTACGTTGTTCAAGCCCAGCCGATCTTTCAAAGGGCGGAAAAGAAAAAAATACGCCGGTAGATACATCATCTTCCAGAATAGGTTTGGTTTCTTGCCCTTGAATCTAATATCGGCGATTTTGTGACCGACGGGCAGGAAAATGCGGTAAGCGAACCTCTTGATTGGGTGCGTATCTATTATCTTGACCTGGATGTCGCTGACAAGACTTTCCCATTGCCTCGGACCGTAAATAACGAAGTTTGGTCCGACCTCTCTGGTATCCTCAGCAATAGTCTCAGGTTCTTCGGGAAAATTGAGTACCGCCCCGGTAAGGAGATGAGGGATAGTCGCGAAGAAAGAATCTCCGACCCATGCCGCAGGGAAATTGGAGATTAAATTATCATTCTCACTAATCGGGTAGCGTGCCACAAATCCCTCAGCGGTGCTGATGAGCGCACGGTGGGTCAGAAGAGCTCCTTTTGGTAATCCGGTAGTACCAGATGTGTAGTATATGAAAGCAACATCATCACCGTCGCCAGCGCTGACGTTTCGTTCGAACAAGTCAGGATTGGTTTTCGCATATTCTATGCCTATTTTGAGTACATCTTTGAAGCTAATGAGGAACGGATCGTCGTAATTTTTTAAACCTTTGGGATCCCAGTAGATGATTTTTTTTAGCGCAGGGAGTTGGTCTTTGATTTCAAGAAATTTGTCCGTCTGTTCCTGGTCGTTTACGATGGCGAATTTGGCTCCAGAATGCTCGGCAATGTACTTTACTTCGGATGGAATAGAATCAACGAAAACCCCTGTCGCAATCCCGCGTGCTGCCTGTACGGCGAATTCTCCCCAGAACCACTCTGGCTCGTTATCACCAATTATGCAGACGATATCACCTTTTTGCAGCCCGAGGCTGATCAGCCCCAATGAGAACTGCCGCACAATTTCATAATACTGACGCCAACTAAATTTTTCCCAGATGCCGAATTTTTTCATGCACATAGCAGTCTCATCCGCCCAGGTATCATAGTTTCGCCGGATGAGCTTCGGAATCGTATCCGTTTGCTTTTTCTGATATCTTTCCTGTTCCGTAGTCATGCTGTTTATCACTTTGTCATTCTGATCCCGATGCAACCGGGATCAGAATCTAGTCTTGATCTTGTGTACAGAATTACACTCGGGCTTTCCAATTCTCCAATCGCTGTTTTAATAAAACAATAAGGCACCTCGCTTGGAGGT
>CAYHBE010000150.1:0-4838 GCA_964354765.1 uncultured Dehalococcoidales bacterium
ATAATCATGGAATATGATTGGGAATCGTTTATCAAGGATAGCTGGCAGGTAAAATATCTTGAGTTAAAGTATGCTGATTTTTAGGTTTAAATTGTTACTTTAATAATTGAGATCTGTAGCTAATAAGGTCACCGTATCATATATTAAACTGACTGTCTTTTTGATATACCCAGTTCTTTCGCGCTTTCCAACCATAAACTGATGGCTTCAGCTATATTCTTTGGCGCCTCTTCTCTCGTGGAGCCGAATGAATGGCAACCCTTGAGAGCGGGTGCGTGGATATGATACTCGCCGGTTTCTTCTGGTTCCAGTATTACTTCAAAGCTCTGTACAGTGGGTTTTTTCGCCATACCCCTGCCCTCGTGAGTATTAAAGCAGATTACAATCCCAGATCTCCCGCTACCCCCTTCATCGCCTCCAATCCAAGCTCAATGAACGCATCCAATTCCAGTCCGATATTGCTGCAGGTTGACATCTGCTCTCTGCTTGCCCCGGCTGCAAAGCTCTTCTCCTTGAATCGCTTGCGAATGGATTTGGCTTCAACCCCGGCGAGTTTCCTATCGGGTCGCACCAGCGCACCGGCAGTGATCAGTCCAGTTAGCGGATCGGCACAGAATAGAGCCTTGTCCATCATCGACTGCAGAGGTTCGCCATGGGCTTCATTGTGGGTGAGTATTGCGTGGGCTATTTCGTCGCTGACTCCCATGTTCTTGACCAGTTGAGCGGCTAATCGACTGTGCTGTTCCATATTGTTATTAACAAGCTCGACATCGATATCGTGCAATAAGCCAGCCATGCCCCACTCGTCTTCATTTTGATTAAACTTCCGCGCCAGAGCTCTCATTATGGCTTCGGTGGCGAGCATATGCTTTACCAGATTTTCATTCTTAACGTTTTGCTTGATTGCTTTCAGCGCCTCTTCTCTAGTCATAAGGCACCTCCTTTAGTAAGACCACACTATTTTTATATCACCATTTTGAAATTGGCACAAGTTATATTAACTTAAAACTCAAATATCAAAACTTGTCAATTTTTAGTTATAGTTTTGACTTTTGTAACTAGATCCTTCGCGAGCAACCGAATGACAATGTGAAGACAGTTCGCGGACTCTCTGAGGATGACAATCCGTCACTTTTGAATTTGTGTCACGCTCATGCTAAACTCAATTCAATCGGAGTACAAGGAAAGTTGAAAAAAGAAGTAAAGAATTCAGAATCCATCGGCGTAGTGATTGTTGCCGCAGGCACGAGCCAGCGCATGAACGGCAAAGACAAAATCCTCGCGTTGCTCGCTGGAAAACCTGTGATTTTGCATACACTAGAACCTTTCCTGAAACTCGCTGAAGTCGGGCTTATAGTGGTTGTGCTTAACCGCAGCAATATCCGCGCCGTTAAAGACTTACTCGAGGAACATGCATTAAACGAACGGGTAATCACGTGTTTGGGCGGAAAACGACGGCAGGATTCGGTGCTTGCGGGTCTCAAAAGACTAAGTAAGTGCGACTGGGTTATCATCCAGGACGGCGCGCGTCCCAATATTTCCAGCGACATAATTAAACGTGGTCTCGATGCAGTGCAAGATACTGGCGCTGCAGTTGCCGCCGTGCCGGTTTCGGATACCATCAAGCTTGCTGACGAAGATATGTTCGTGCGCTGGACAATGCACAGGGAAAATCTGTGGCAAATTCAAACCCCGCAGGTCTTCTTTCACGATACCCTGATGGACGCTTTCGCTTGTTCTAATGAGGATGTAACTGATGAAGCGATGCTTATCGAACTTACAGGCGGGACAGTCAAATTGTTCATGGGCTCCTATGATAATATTAAAATAACCACGCCCGAAGACCTGGTAATCGCTAGTACACTCTTAAGAAGCCGGAAGAAAAAGGCATGAACTTTGGCATTGGTTTTGATATCCACCCGCTCGTGATCGGACGTAAACTTATTCTCGGCGGTGTGGAAATACCTTTCGAGAAAGGTCTCGATGGGTGGAGCGATGCCGATGCCCTGACCCATGCTATCATCGATGCTCTCCTCGGAGCTGCGGCGCTAGGGGACATTGGTAAGCATTTTCCTCCAGGCGATCCAGAGTATAAGGGAGCATCCAGCCTGAATCTTTTATCGCAAGTAAGAAAAAAGTTGTTCGATACCGATTGGGCGATTCAAAATGTCGATGCCACGGTGATCACCGAGAAACCACGCCTCAGGGAATATGTCGATAAAATGCGCGAAAAATTAAGCCGGGAAATGGGTATTCACGTCAACCAGGTAAGCGTCAAGGCAAGCACGGCTAACGGCGTAGGGAGTATCGGGCGAGGAGATGGTATTGCGGCGCTGGCGATCGCTTCTCTGACTAAAAAGACGAAAAAATAGAGGAACAGGCATGAAAATTTATAACACTCTTTCCCGACAGAAAGAAGAATTCCAGCCCCGCGGCGATGCTGTGACGATGTATGTTTGCGGCGTCAATCCTTACGCCGATGCGCACATCGGGCATGCCATGAGCTACATAATTTTCGATATGGTAAGGCGTTACCTCGAATTTCGCGGATATAAAACCAAACACGTCGAAAATGTTACCGATATTGAGGATAACATTATAAATTATGCGAACCGGCAGGGTATTTCAGTGCGCGAACTTACAGAGAAATACACCGTACGTTATTTTGAAGATATGGAAGCGCTGAATATTGTGCGACCGCACTTCACACCGAGGGCAACCGAAACTATTCCCGAGATAATCGGGACAACTCATGGATTAATAGACCGCGGATACGCATATGCAGCCAAAGGCAGCGTCTATTTCCGTGTGACTAAGATGTCAGATTATGGTAAGCTGTCTCACCGTACACTCGATATGATGTCGGCGGGAGCGCGCATCGAACCGGGTGAAGAAAAAGAGCATCCTATGGACTTTGTCTTGTGGAAAGCCGCCAAACCCGGTGAGCCGTCGTGGGAAAGTCCCTGGGGCAAGGGTAGACCCGGCTGGCATATCGAGTGCAGCGCCATGTCAATAAAGTTTCTCGGCGAACAAATCGATATTCACGGCGGCGGACAGGACCTTATATTTCCTCATCATGAAAACGAAATTGCTCAATCGGAATGTTTCACCGGAAAAAAACCTTTCGTGAAGTACTGGATGCACAATGGTCTGCTGCAGATGGGCGCTGAGAAAATGAGCAAATCTATCGGCAACCTGATTACCATCCGGGAGGCACTCCAGAAATATAGCGCGGATGGTATTCGTTTGTTTATCCTTGGTTCATATTACCGTAATCCGCTCACTTATTCCGAAGAAGCAATTGAAGCGGCAGAACGCGGCGCCGAGCGCTTGCGGCAGGCGTTGAAAGGTAAAGGTGAAGGGGCAAGCGCTACGATAAATACCGCATCTTACAGGCAGCGCTTCATCGACTATATGGATGATGATTTCAGCACTCCGCAGGCAATTGCACTGCTGTTCGACCTGGCTCGGGAAATAAATCGATGCAGTAATGAGGGACAGGGCACGCACGAAGCATGCGCCTTGCTGCGCGAGTTATGCGGTGTGCTCGGACTGACTCTTAAGGAAGCCGAACAGTCGGTGGGTGACGCCGGACAGTTTATCGACCTGTTGATTTCCACCCGAAAGAAGCTCCGCGAGGTAAAACAGTTCCAACTCGCTGATGAAATCAGGAACAAGCTGGTTGAATTGGGAATTACTCTCGAAGATACGCCGCAGGGCACCGTCTGGAAAAGGAAGAAGTGAAAGTTTATTTTCAAGAACTTAGGTGACGAGTGTTAATGAGACACCCTCACGGTTGTATTATCTAGATTGGCTTCGGGTCCTGGCGATGCTTGGTGTATTTTTCTACCACAACGCCCGGTTCTTCGATGAATTATCCGATTGGCATGTAAAAAATAGCGCAACTAATCTCGCAGCAACTGTCTATGTGGCTTTCGCCGGTCAATGGGGCATGCCTTTGTTTTTTATTCTTGCTGGCGCCGGGACATATTTTGCACTTCGAAACGTTCGAATGTGGCAATATGTGCAGGAGAGGACTCTGCGCCTCGTTGTTCCGCTTATATTCGGAATGATAGTCATCGTTGCGCCGCAAGCTTACTTCGAGGCACTTTACAAAGGTGCGGTGGTAGAGGGCAATTTCTTTCAAATATACTGGATGTTCCTTAAAACTGTGCCTGATTTGAACTGGTACCATCTCTGGTTTTTGGCGTACCTCTTTATTATTTCTATCGCGGCAGTGATCGTCTTCGTGCCGCTTGGAAAGGACAGGAAAAGTATCATTTCCCGGGTGACGAAAATGTTGGATCAGCCGTGGATTTTTTTGTTATTGGTCGTGGTTATTCTCACTGTAGTCGATGCGTACATGTATCCTGCTGGTTTCTGGGGTAATAAGAATACAGGGGGATGGGCCGTTCCCGGATATGCGGTGTTTTTTCTATCGGGTTATATTATGTTCGCCAGTAGTCGTATTCCTGAGGCAATCAGGAAGTACGGTTGGATTGGAATTATCTCAGGCGGCATCGCCGCTACCTGTATGCTCTTGTTTTTCTTGGAAGAGCTGAGCCATCCCACTGAATATTTCGGTACAGGAAAGTACCTGTTGGCACAGTTTACCCAGGCAGTGAATACTTGGTCGTGGGTAATGGCTATCCTTTGTTTGGGAAGCAGGTACTTAACCGGGACAAATAGATTTCTTAGATACGCAAACGAAGCAGTGCTGCCATTCTATATATTTCACCAGACTGTCATCATTGTTATTGGTTTTTATGTCGTCCAGTGGAATGTCGGTATCCTGATTAAATACCTGGTCATAAGTTCGTTGTCGTTTACAACGATTA
>CAYHBE010000151.1:0-4788 GCA_964354765.1 uncultured Dehalococcoidales bacterium
ATACCTCTTCATTATGCTCGCCGAGAAATGGAGCCCTGTTCAGCCGATAAGGCTTGTCACCAAATTTTATCTGGGCACCAGGGTATTTGATCTTTCCTGTTAGAGGATGCTCAACATCGACAAAATACCCGCGCTCTTTGAGGTGTTTCGATTCCAAAATCATCGGAGCGTTGGCCGGGATTGCGAATGGCAGTCCGCGTTTCTGTGCTTCTCTGAATAACTCATCGCAGTCGTGCTCAATCAACCACGAAATCATAATAGCGTCGAGCGCATCGATATTTTGAGCGCGTGCGGTGGCTGTTTCAAACCTTGGATCATGGATGATTTCCGGCATACCCATCCAGTCACAGAGTATCGGCCACTTCTCAGCGGTGACGGTTATCGCTCCAATATATCCGTCTCTGCACAGCAAAATGCCGCTCGGGAAGGGTCCGACCCGGTTTCCATACCTTTTACGGATGATGTTATCGTACGAGTAGATGGAAGTGAGATTCATCTGGATAAAAAGCACCGCATCCATTATCGATAGGTCGATATGTTGTCCGACATGTGACAAGACTGCTCCATAATATCCAGTGGCGGTGGCGATTGCTCCGAAAAGACCAGCGACAAACTGCGACTGAAATCCACCGGTCTTCAGCGGCTCCCGGTCCGGATGTCCGATGATGGTAGACCATCCTCCCATCCCATCGAGCACAATTTCAGTTGCCTTGAAATCGCGGTATGGTCCCACCTGTCCGAAGTTTGAGATCGAAGTCATCACTAACCGCGGATTGATTTTTTCAAGTGTTCCATATTCCAGTCCGAGAGAAGGCATGACCCTTGGGCTGAAATTTTCAACGATGATATCAGCATCTTTCAGAAGCTGCATGAAGATGGCTTTGCCTGACTCTTCCTTGAGGTTGAGAGTAATACTCTTTTTATTCGTGTTAAGATACATAAAGAGACCACTTTTTTCAGGATGTGGATCATCCTTATAGAAAGGAGAAAGCCGCCGTCCCGGATCGCCCTCCCCAGGTTTTTCAATTTTAATAACATCAGCCCCATAATCGGCTAACATCTTGGTACAATACGGACCAGCGATGTAGTGTGTTAAGTCAAGTACTTTTATCCCGGAGAGGACCTGTTCCATAAAACTTTATTACCACAATGACGATAAAATATTTGATTGAGTCAATCTTATCAACCAGGTACTGCAAAATCAAACCAACGAGTAACATCGATAGCGCTGCCACGATTGAAACGGCAGGCTGATTTCAGATATAATTAATAGTTGTCCACACTCGTGAGCAGATCACTGATAGTTGGATATTACAGTCAATATGGTGAGTATCGCCTAGCGGTTAGGGCGCCAGGTTGTGGCCCTGGAGATCGTGGGTTCGATTCCCACTACTCACCCCATCCTCGCAATAGGGCGGGAAGTACCAATAACCAAGAAACAAATAACCCGCTGGATCGAACTCAAGATTGGCTGTTCAACCGTTGCCCGAAACGTCGGCCGTAATCATGGCAAGCTTTCATTCCCTCACCAGTTTCAGCTTTGTCTTCCTGCAAGCTGAACGGACCTAATTCAAATGGCTCCATTCTATGCTCGTTGCGCAGAATATCGAAAATAATAGTGGGAGCATGATTATCGTGCTGATACCCGACGTCGTGCCTATAAGACCCAAAAGCGCCGGCAAGTTTGCCTTCAAGGTCGATTTTCTTTAAAATACTTAGAAAATTTTGCATTGGTTTCGGTGTATCGAGCGAAAAAGTTGGAGACCCAAGAATATAACCGTCGTATTTTGATAGCATGGTTGCATCCTGTATATCTTTCGTTTCTTTTACCACAGCCTCCATGTCTTTAGTCTTGTTTTTTACTGTGAAGCGCTGAATAAACCATTCTTTAGCTAAGTCTGCGACCTGGTAGATAGCTCCTGGTTCTTTTCGACATTCTATTTTTTAAACAATGGAATAATGGTAAAATTGAAATGCAAAATAGTAACAAATTTATTACATTTTAAATATCCATTTCCCGAATAAATGTCGCTGTTTTGTTGTTTTTAATCGGCCTGCATTGGGGGCGAGGACAATGCTGATGAGGCTAAAACTGCATGCCAATCAAAGCCCAGTTTTTTGACGAAGATTTTAACGCTGGGTATAATGAATGGGCATAGATTACCATGCGGCTGTAGCTCAGTGGATAGAGCATCGGTCTTCGGATTTGGCGTTGAGCGTACTAGTGAGTTTGAATCAGTATTGACCAGTATATGGAATTGAGCCTAATATACTATCCTGTACTAACCAGTTATTGACAGATTGTTGACAAACTTATTGACAGAAAGGGCGGTGAGAAACCCGCCCTTTTACATTCGATCATTACACTATAACGTGTAAATGTTGTATAATCCTCTTTGTGAGTGTTTGCTGTCTTCTAAGGGATAAAACACCGGCACAACAGACACTAACCTGCTTGGAATGCCCTCTCGCTGACTGCACTTGCCCTCAATATCAAATCAGATCGGTATCGCGCGCGACTCCTGATAGCCCGGGAGTGCCGCGAGTTAATACGAACCACCCACAGGTCAAGGTATGCCGGTATTGTGGCGAGTCATTAAAGGCCATCACATGGAACGCTAAGGTTAATGTACTGGTATGTGATAACTTCCGTTGCCATCTCTATCGGAATAAACAGGGCATAGACAGCGTTCTAACTAAGAAACGAGAACGGTCTAAACAAGCTACGAAGGTTTAAAGAAAGCGTCCAGGTCGGACTGCTTCAGACCGATCAAACGACCATTACGATAACTAGGTAACTTCCCGGTCTTGATATAATTATTGACATTCACATCTGAACGCCATACAATCATTGAAAATATTCGAGGAGTACGATGAAATTATCTACCCTGACTCACAAGAACAAATCCATTCGAGCGTTTGCACAATTCACCCGGACATCAGATGCGATCTTTAAGTATATGGATAGTAGATTCTATCGTGAAATTCGACTATCTTATATCAAATATTCCGCACTCAAAGGACTCGTAGACAATGGCGGTACATTGAAACACTCAGACATCGCCAGGTTGACCAACACTAAGAAGCATAACATTACAGCTCTCGTTAACCGTATGGGAAAATAGGGCTTAGTAACCACAGAATATAGCAAAGTCGACCGAATGGTTAATCATGTAATCATCACTGATAAGGGACGCAAGGCTTATGAAAAAGCTCATCCCCTCTATCTAAAGATGGTTGACCAATTGACTGGCAATTTGAAGGATAGGGAAATAGACGATTTTGAGAAAGTACTCGACAAGGTTAAAGAGAACTTAGGACTTGAGTAGAGCCATATCAATTGCTACTGTAATTTTGATTTTGATACTCGCTGTTGTTGGCTGTAATCCTCAGGCGCCAATCGACACAACCGAGCAGTCCATGTGAGAATGGTTATAGCGAATCTTTTAACAGCAAGATGAGAGATGAGCTCTTGAATAGGGAAATCTTCACCACTCTTGAGGAAGCAAAGGTATTGATTGAGCAATGGAGAAGGGAAATAATCAAGTTCGTCCGCATAGCTCCCTGGGTTATAGGCCTCAGGCACCGGAAGCTACGTTAGTTGACCTGTACCAATATAACAAGTGGTACAACTATTGCGGGCAGGCCATGTGCAGTAGTAAAACGCTGATCAAGTAAGGGGCGTCTGGTGAGAACTGGGCACCCTTTTAAATCTTCAACCATTGCTTAAAATCTACATAATCTGTAAAGTATCCATAACATATGCAGTATTTACCATCAGGCATTAGTGCTAAGAAGCGTGTTTAGGTAATTCTGTTCACCTATTGTGAATAAGGAGTAGTTATGAAGAAACACAAACTGATTACCTTGCCAATTGTATCGATATTATTATTGAGTACGCTCCTGACTGGATGTAATAGTAGTAACGTTGTCGAGTCTAATACCGCAAGTGGATCCTCTACCAAAGGCAATCAAACAACTACACTGGTTAAGAATATCAATGAAGTATCTTCAGGGGTATATGATGACTTCAGTTCAAGCAGCATTGATACTAATAAATGGATTGAGTTCGATAACGTAAGTGATGTTAAAGGTATCTCTAAAGTACAAAATAACGGGCAACTCGAAATTACTTTTGCGGCAGTCACGATTCTTAAAATCTTAGGAGTCTCCATGACCGGTCTTAAGAGTACCAAGGTTTTACCTGACGGTGATTTTTCTATTACGGTTGATTATAACCTAATAACCTGGCCAGAGTCAGCAAAAAATACAGCTGGTACCGGAGTACACATAAGTCTCACTATTGACCCGTATTATGCTTCTGTGGAACGCTGCAGTTTAGCGAGCCATTATATTGATTGGGAGGGAGTAGACCGGGAAGCGTTTTCCGCTTCATTTTCTCATCCCGAATATCGGGATAGTGCTAGTACCGATTTTATCCCTGCTTGGGGCAATACTCAGGGAAAACTGAAATGGGAGAAAAAGGGTGGGGTGTTAACAAGTTATTACTGCTTAGACTTGGAAGGTTCTCAATGGGTAAAAATCGGAAGCAAAGATGTATCCGGTTGGGTAAAGCGAATGCCTTCGACCTTTTCTCTGTCTGCCTGGATTAACTCCACAAAATTAGTATGGAAAGACCAGATAATAGAGAAAGAGGTGAAAATCGCCTTTGATAATGTAGTGATAGAATCCGGCAATACGGAGATTAATCTTACGGGCTGGGATCTTTTAGGGCATTATGACCTAAGTTCAAATGATCTCTGGCTTGGTAATGATTGGATACTGCAT
>CAYHBE010000152.1:0-4173 GCA_964354765.1 uncultured Dehalococcoidales bacterium
GCATTCTTTTCTGTAATAACATTTTCAATAGCTGCTGGGATCAGGACATCAACATCCAGCGTCAATAATTCGTCATTTGAAACGCGCTTGCCTTCTTTCAGGTTGCAGACGGATGCAGTGTTTTCTTTACAAACAAAGGCTTCTTCAGGATCTATCCCTCTTTCGCACACTCTGCCACCCTTGCTATCGCAAACCGCCACTATTTTTGCCCCGAAGAGCTCCTTGCACAACTTTGCAGCGTAATAACCAGCGTTACCGTACCCTTGTACTGCAAAAGTTGCTTTACTGAGGTCCATTCCGAGCGCCTTCGCAGCTTCACGGATAGTAAACATCCCGCCGCGTGCTGTGGCATCGCCGCGTCCTTTTGAGCCGCCGATGGGTATAGGTTTTCCTGTGATGACACCGAACTGTGATCTCCCCATCATAGTAGAATATTCATCCATCATCCATGCCATAATTTGCGGAGTTGTATAAACATCAGGAGCAGGTATGTCCCGTTCTGGTCCAATAAACTGAAAAACATTCCGTATATAAGTTCTGCTTAACCGCTCGAGTTCACTGGTCGACATCGACTTTGGGTCACAAATAACTCCACCTTTGGCTCCGCCAAGCGGTAAGTCGAGTAAGGAGCATTTCCATGTCATCCAGGCAGATAGTGCCCGGACTGTATCGATTGTTTCGTCAGGATGGAATCTAATGCCGCCCTTGCCAGGACCCCTAGCATCGTTGTATTGAACACGAAATCCCTGGAATACTTTCAAAGTACCGTCGTCCATGCGCACTGGTAATGCGACATGCAGTTCTCTCATCGGAGTCTTTAAAAAAGCTGTTATATGTGGGTCGAGTTTAAGGATTTCTGCACATTTATCTATCTGTTTTTTCACGACATCGAACGGGTTAATCTTTGCCATTATCTATTCTTTTCTCCTTCAACTACTTTTTATAATTATCTAATCATTCATAATTCAAAAATTACCCTGTTATGCAGACACGAAAATAATTCTAGTCTCTGACCGATATTTTTCTCTCCTTCAGATATTTTTTTGCCTCGGGTATCGTGATTTCACCAAAGTGAAATACGGAGGCACAGAGCACCGCTGACGCTTTGCCGAGTGCCACTGCATCATAGAGGTGCTCTAGTTTGCCAGCTCCCCCTGAGGCAGTAACAGGAATATCAACAGCTTCGGCGACAGCCTTTGTCATCTCGATATCATATCCTTGCTTGGTGCCGTCGGCGTCTTTGCTCGTGAGCAAGATCTCCCCGGCGCCCAGGTATTCGACTTTCTTTGCCCATGATACAATGTCTATGCCGGTTGACTCCTCTCCGCTTCGGACCACAACCTCAAGTCGCGGCAAACGACTTTCAATTGGATTCTTTTTACCATCGATTGCAACCACGAGATGATCGCGTCCAAACTTTTTAACGGCCTGAGAAATGAGCTTTGGATTTTTAACCGCAGCGGTGTTAATTGAAACCTTGTCGACGCCAATATCGAGTAATGATTTCATATCTTCGAGGCTAGAAATACCTCCACCAACGGCAAATGGAACGGTAGTGACAGCGCGGACTTTCTTCACCCATTCCAACCGGGTTTTACGATTTTGAACGGTAGCAAAAATATCAAGAAAAACCAGTTCGTCGGCGCCTTGTTTGCAGTAAGCCTGCGCTGCCTCGACGGGATCACGCGCATCTTTGAGGTCGACAAATTTGACACCTTTGACGACTCTACCTTCTCTAATATCCAGGCAGGGGATAATCTTGATATATTTCATTTATTTCCTCGATTACTAACTCAGGTCGCTGATTTTTTTCAGGCTCTGGTAATCAATGACAGTGCTCATCGCATGACTTTCAGCTTCGAAACCGGCTTCTTCTGCAGCAGCTACCGGATTCAATCCTCCGAGAAGTACAATGCCGATTCGGTTAAGCTCGACAGGGATTTCACAGACCGGTTCGCTAGCGTTCCCCATCACAAGCATACCGTTGATGTTAGCGCGTCGAAGTTTTGCCATGACATCGCTGACAACAGGACGGCACATCGCCGGTATCTCTCTATAATTTGCCAGGATTTTGCCACTACCCTTTCGCATAGTTTCAACAACAGAAGTCATCTTCGCGCGGATAAAAACTTCAGAAGGGTCCATTGAAGATCCAGCATAATGAATCAGCTCTACAAAGCGGACAGGTCGATCGTTACGGATCTCCATGATACCGCCGAATCTGGAGTCTGTAGGAACGCCGGCTTTGAGTAGACAACCATTAACCACGATGCTGCAGACGGTAGCCAGGGCAACTTTCCCGCGTGGCACGATCGCGTCGCCAAGCCGTTCGCCTTCTTTTGCTGTTGCAACCAGGTCGCTGACGCACCAGCCTTTCTCGAAGGCAGGTTTCATAAAACGTAGCGCTTCACTGAACCGATCTTTAGAGAAGTAAGTGATATTTACCGGTATTAGCCCGGAGTGTTTTTCAATATCGAAGTTGGTGCGAAATGCAAGTAATTCGATACGTGAAATGGCGAATCCGACTTTGTCACGGACGAGTGCATCTTTGAGTTCTTCCAATCCGCCTTCTGTAATCAACCGTCCATCTCTGCCCACCAGTCGAGTCAACCGACGCTCATCCATCAGCTTAAGATGGTAGCGCACAGCACGTTCACCGAGCTCGACCCCGTGAGTTTTTAATTGCTGCGCGATAACCCGCGCTCCAAGAGGGGTCTTCGAGTCTCTTAGAATTTTTAAGATAGCAATACCTTTGCGTTTCACTTCCTGTGTGTCTGAACCAATCATAATACCTTACCTTGTAAACGGAAACCGTTTTCCGTTGATAGTTCTAAATCATAAACAAAAAGCGAACTTTTGTCAATAGTACGAGCTTGATGAATCATATATTATTATTATGGTAGGTAAAAAATGGTTGGGACATTCCTATACGACAGACACGCGGATGCCTTAGATCATTAGGCGGGTCTTTGAGCGATCTGGCTTGAAGATGGTTTTCGTGGGTAAACAAAAAATACTACAAGTGAAATAATTCCGATGATAAGACATGGGACAGAAAAGATAAGAAGTGGCTGTGTCAATCTCTGGATAATCGGCGAAATGATATCCCAAACAGAGTCCGGAATATCACCATAAATAATACCCTGAACGAAAGCAGGTTTTCCCAGGAAGAATCTTAATATCAATATACCGATTAGTTCCAGTACGCCGTAGGTGGCAAAGGTTATTCCAAGATCGCGCGCGGCACTAAATGAGCGTCGAATAAGAATTACCGCACCTATAACGAATAGAATCAGTAGAACCAGGCTCCAGTAAAGAATCCGCGCAAGGTTAATATACGGGCGTGCCGTATGTAGAGCATCGTTCAATTGTAACGAGGCTTCATCGATGCCTTTTCGAGCTTCCGCCAGCGCATCCTGAGCCGACTGTATCATCTCATCGATCGATTGATCAAAGTCTGCGCTGAATATTGTAGAGTCGATTGTGAAGCTGGTAGGAATGACACCTTTCGCAAGTGTCCAGTATATTTCATAAGCCATGTCAATCTGAGCAGTCGTGGCAGCAGAGAGTTCTGGCGGTAGCTGCCGTAAAAACGCTTGTTTAACAATTGGTTTTGCAGCGGACGAGTTCCAGGGGACGATGATGCTGAAACTGGAACGGTTCCCCAGCAAATAGTCTGCAATAGGATCGGCGGCGGATATCAAGCTCGTTTTTACCGTTGGTTCGGCTGTGGCGATAATCTGGTCGATCTCACTATCATTAAGCGTAATCCCTTGTGGAAGAGTCAGGTCAAGCTGGCTTCCCATCATATCCTTCGCAAATGGTTGTAAATCCAGGGAGTTGATTACATCGGATATAAATGCCTTATTTAAAACGTATTGCCGCAAGATCGTTTTCAGATTAATACTATCAGTCTCGCCAAGGATATATCTGAAAATAGGCTCGGAGGCATCCGCTATTCCTTTTTTGATGGTAGGCTCAAGCTTATCAATAGCTGATATAATTGCCGCTTTAAGGTCTGCATCTTCCTGGCTGGTGGATACTAATTGTTCGGCCAGCGTCTGTTCGATAATCTGTGATAAGTCAACCTTCTGAAGCGACGAATTAACGAAATCAGAATTCATGAAAGAATCACTAAGTACGGTCTTCAAATCCTGTACGTTTGTTTTGCCG
>CAYHBE010000152.1:4183-4679 GCA_964354765.1 uncultured Dehalococcoidales bacterium
GCTATATTAATTTTCTCTTTAAGTACAGGCTCGATCTCATCAACGATTTCGACAATAGTATCAATGAGGTCAGGTGATATGTTCTCATAAAACACCTGAGATCCAGTAGGTGTTTGAACCTGCAAAGTAACCGGTTCTTCAAGGATATCGCGTGTAATTTGAGAAAGGTCCAGGTCGTTGACCACGCCGGTTATGAAACCGGGACTCAAGGCGATTTGATGCACAGTAAAAGCCAGTCCGAAGACGAAGAGCAATATAAAAAGAAAAATACAGAGTAAAACAACGGAAATATTTCTCACGATAAATTGATTATCGTTAAGTGGCTGAAAAAAGTCAATAATCACGAGCGTGATATAATATACTCAGCGATGAAAGATTACTACCAGATCCTCGGCATGTCTGCAAATGCCAGCCAGGAAGAAATAAAAGCCGCTTTCCGAAAACTAGCCTTTCAATATCAGCCGGATGTTAATCCCGGTAGGGAAAAAGAGGCTGG
>CAYHBE010000153.1:0-4667 GCA_964354765.1 uncultured Dehalococcoidales bacterium
CCAGAGGATATTATTGAGTTTATCACGCAGGACCTTCAGGTTTACAACATCCTCGCGGTTATAGCTCAGTAGCATTTTCAGGGCTTGTTTGTCGCCAAAGTGTCGGTACCGCTGCCATAACAAGACTGCGTCATATCCATCGATGCCTTTCAGTTCGCGGTTAATCCCGAGCTGCACTTCGACTTTTTTGAATCCACCGTATAAATTGCACTCCCAGCAGTCATACATCAGGTCATGATGTTCGAATATGTTAACCAGGTCTATACCTAGCCTGTCGCGGATAAAAGGCAGGTCGAACCGTGAGCCATTATAAGTATAAATAGTATCTACCCCGTCGAGGGCTTCAAGTAAATTCGATACCGAACAGTCTTTTCCAACCAGTTGTATAAACCTGTCGCTGTCACCCTCAACAAGATACAGACCGATGACCGTAATTTCGGAGTTTGGCGGCGCCAGCCCAGTCGTCTCGATATCAAGGTATGCTTCAGTGATAGATTTCCGACTCATTGTTAGCTAATTATTTCCTTTGCTCGCAGTTCCTTCACCTGGTCTTCACTGAGTCCGATAATTTGTCTTAAGACGTAGTCGTTATGCTCTCCGAGCATGGGAGGGCGGTTTGGAGGAGGAGTGTAATCACTCATTTTCCAGGGAACTCCCACCAGTTCAAGCGGTCCTAGTTCGGGATGCTGGACTTTGATGAAAGCTTCACGGGCGTGGAGGTGCGGGTCTGCATAAATATCCTGCCAGTCACGCGAAGGCGCGGCAGCGATGCCTGCTTTACAGAACTCGTTAACCATCCAATCGCGGTCTCTTTGCCTCGTCCACTCTTCTATTATACCGTTGAGCGACCGTTCATTTCGCTTACGAGCTCTCATTGTCTTATACCGTCGGTCTTGAGCAAGCTCGGGTTTTCCAATCACTTGTGTAAGCGCTGCGAATTCGGCATCGTTATGCACTTCGAGCGCCAGCCAGTGGTCGACACCCCAGCAGCGATAGAGGTTATGGGGTGCGAAATAGGGATGGGCATTACCCATGCGCTCCGGGACATTACCAGTCATCTGGTATGCAAGGGAGGTCTCTCCAACCAGTGAAGTGACTGCTTCACACTGGGAGTAATCGATAAACTGCCCCTCGCCAGTCTGCATACGATGGTAAATGGCGGCCAATAGTATGAAGGCGGTGGTCGTTGCATTCATCAAATCCGTATCACCGACGGTTGTTGTTGGGGCGTCATCGGGATAACCGCTTATATAGGCTACGCCGCCAACGGCATTATGAATAGTTGCATAGCCTGGGAAGTCTTTTTCGGGGCCTTCTTTGCCGCGGCTGCCTGAGGAAAGAACGATAATATCGGGACGAGCCTCTCTCAAAGCTGGGTAACCGAGACCGAGTTTATCCATAACGCCCGACCTCATGTTATCGATAACGATATCGCATTTTGCGGCGAGTTGTTTGGCGATCGCCGCTCCCTCAGGTTTGCTGATATCGAGTGTCAGGCTCTTTTTATTCATATTGACCGAATTAAATCCCATACCCTGGTTGGGTGGAACATCAGCAGGCGCCGGTTCTGGCAGCGGCCAGACGACGCTGTGACGCATTAGGTCGGTGCGCTTGTGCCCCTCAATCTTGATTACTTCAGCCCCAAGCATTGCAAGCAGCATGGTTGCGAAAGGTCCAGCCCAGACCCAGCTAAAATCTCCAACCACGATGCCTTCAAGAGGTAGTCTGTTTTCGTTCATCGCCTCACCTTCCCGAATGCTCCTGACTTTTTCAACCGCCGGTATTCTTTATTCGAATAACCAAGCTCTTTACAGACAACCTCCTCGTTATGTTCTCCCAACAGCGGGGCAGGACGAGAAAACTTTGGCGGTGAGGCAGTCATCTGGTAAGGCCAACCGGCGTATTTTTGTTTGCCGGCTACAGGGTGTTCAAGTTCTCTAAAATAATTCCGGAAAGCATACTGTTTATTTTCCATGATGTCTTTAATAGAGTTAATCGGACCGAGCGGCACTCCCTTGCTTGCCAGCGCTTCCGTAACCTCTTTCTTTTTCTGTTTTTCCATCCAGGCATCCATTTGCGGCGCGATATCCATGAGATGGTGGGTGCGGTATGCCATATTGAGCCACTTATCACCTGCCATCCAAGGTGGGTTACCCATCATCTCACGCAGATTGCGAAAGTGGTTATCTTCGGCAGCACCCAGAACGAGGTAGCCGTCGCTGGTTTTCATCCTGCCCATTGCCGGGGGTCGGTCGGGGACACGGCTCCACGACGACCGCTGATAACGGGAGCCGGCGATTCCCGGCCGGAGCAGTCCCATTATCGCTTCATACATCGAGATGTCGATCACCCGTCCTGTACCTGTTTTACCCCTTCCGATAATTGCCGCCATAATCACCACAGCAGCATTGATAGCGCTTTGATAAGCTACCTGGAAGCCGCCCGGTTTGACTGGCGCTCGTCTGATATCGGGAGAACGCACGGGCATCAGGTTTGCTACTCCACTCGCATGTGAAAGTGTCAATTCATCGCCCTTCACGCCTGCGCGAGGTCCGGTCCGCCCATACGGAGTTATGGTCGCATAAATAATTTTCGGATTCAGTTCACAAATGGCAGCATTATTAAATCCCAATTTTGTAAGATGGTCTATCGGGTAGTTATCAATCAGGATATCCGTCCATTTCAATAAACGAGCGAATAAATCTTTGCCGGTTATGGTCTTGAGATCAAGGGTAATACCTCGTTTACTTGTATTGTTGTAGAGAAAAAGAGCGCTTTTTTCTCGATGCGGTTTGTTATCGGGAAAAGGACCAAAAGTCCTCGCCGGGTCACCGCCTGGCGGCTCTACTTTGATGACATCAGCACCAAGGTCGGCTAATAGCTTACTGCAGTAAGGTCCGGCGACCATTTCCCCATACTCAAGGACTTTTATACCAGCTAAGGTCGATCCAGCCATGTTTTACTCCCCAAACTATTTTACAGCATAGTAGCCCATACTTTTTCAAAAGTCAACGCGCAAGTTAAAGTCAAAAGTATAATGTGAAATCAGCATTAACGTCAGATATTTATAAGAGTATGGGATTTGTTAAATTGATAGAGATTTCTATTTTATCACAAAGAGTATAATTGTCCTGAAACTTTTTGCCATTGGCAAAGCGTTCTAATAAATAAGAGGATACCTAGTGGACATTGATCAGGAAAGATTACTGGTAGAAGAAGCCAAAGTAAACCGCGAGGCTTTTGGATTATTATATGACGCTTATTATGCGAAAATATTTGGCTATGTCCAGCGTAGAACAGCCGATGTTTTTAAGGCGCAAGAGATTACATCAGATGTCTTTTGCAGGGCTCTGGAGAACATAAAAAGATACGAGTGGCGCGGTATTCCTTTTTCAGCATGGCTCTACCGGATTGCCGCAAATGAAATAGTCAACCATTACAGGAGAGAAAATCGCAATAACCATCACGTAAACCTGTACATAAGAAATGACAATGATTTCCCTGATCCTTTAAAACTGGAATTGAGCCAAGCCCAGGACGAAATGAAGACGTTTGAAAATTACCTGGACCTGTATCGCGGTATTTCCCGACTACCGTCCAAATACCAGGAAGTGATAATGTTAAAGTTTTTTGAAGAGCTGCAATTTAATGAAATAGCCCAGATAATGCAGAAATCGGAAAGTACTGTGAAAACGCAACTTTATCGCGGGCTCGAAAGATTAAAACGTATTCTGAATAAAGAAATGCCTCACAAATCCTCTAACCTCACAGATAGGAGATAAAGATGAAAGACGAAGAATTGATCCAGGTCCTGAAAGAAACGGCAATACCCGATATCCGATGCAACGAATACCGTACAAGGTTACGAGCTAACCTGCTGCAAAGATCCGTAGTACAAAGGCCGGTAATAAATATCCTGGTAGATAACCTGAAATCATCTGCCGGAACGGTGGTCGCACTCCTGCGTCCTCAAACCAAAATGGGCAGGGTGATGACTTATGGTACCTTAGCCTTGGTAGTAATCCTGATAACGCTTTTCGCAGGTGTCTTACCTTATGCAAATCATCGAGCTAATGTTGCGCTGGCGGAGAGTATCATAAAGAATGATCCCGGTGTAGCGGCGTTGTTCCAGGACGAAGAGATATCAAAAATCAGCATCACTAATATCGAGGGTGACAATGCAACTGCGGAGATTGACGGTTTAAGTGGAAAAAAAATAACAGTCACCATATATCTAAAAGACGGCAAATTAGAAATAACACCGATGCCTTTTAATCCCAATGCTAATTCTATCGATATCACTAACACAGATAGAGGAAAGAAAATTATCGCGTTTCTTAAAACGAACAGCCAGGTTCATGAAATTCTCAGCCAGGGTGCAATTATCGCGGGAATTTTTCAGTCGTATCATTTAGAAATGACGGTACCAACGCCGAGTAATGATGGCAAGGCCTATACTGTTACGGTCAAATCTGTTACTGATGATGCCCAGGCACAAGCGATGCTGGTTACTTCAACCACAAAGTGGACGATTATGCTAGATGTGCCCAACTATAGCGACATCAAAATAATAAATATAACGAGTGGAAGTGTAGTTGAAAGTGTAAAACCATAGCTAAGATATATTTTATGATCTTCATCCTGAAATCTCCCTCCTTTGGAATTTT
>CAYHBE010000154.1:0-4646 GCA_964354765.1 uncultured Dehalococcoidales bacterium
CTTCACAACTCACAACCCGTGGGACTTATCTCGAGTACCCGGCGGCAGCAGCGGTGGTTCTGCAGCAGGAGTCGCCGCCGCTGAAGCGCTATTCGCACTGGGTTCCGACACCGGGGGCAGTATCCGACAGCCAGCTGGTTTTTGTAACGTCACCGGTCTGAAACCGACATATGGCAGGGTAAGCAGGTATGGTCTGGTCGCTTTTGCCAGCTCGCTGGATCAAATCGGTCCATTAACGAAAGACGTGCTCGACAGCGCTATCATCATGAATGTTATCTCAGGCCATGATACTTGTGATTCGACATCAGCGCCCGAACCTGTACCCGATTACACCCGGGGATTGAACGGCGACCTTAAGGGAATGAAGCTCGGAATTCCAAAAGAATATTTCGTAGAGGGTACGGATGCCCGCGTGGACGAAGCCATTAAGACCGGCATAAAAAAATTAGAAGAACTCGGTGCGAAGGTTGAGTGGGGCGTTTCACTGCCGCACACAAAATATGCCTTGCCTGTCTACTACATCATCGCCCCTTCCGAGGCTTCTGCGAACTTAGCCCGCTACGATGGCTCGAAATACGGATTTTCGTATAAGGACACCCAGAGTATGTGGGAAGGAATGGAAAAGACCAAGCAGTTCGGGTTTGGCGCTGAAGTTAAGCGCAGAATTATGCTTGGCACCTATGCTCTTTCAGCCGGTTATTACGATGCTTATTATCTGAAAGCACAAAAGGTGCGCACCCTTATCCGCCGCGATTTCGATGCCGCTTTTAATAAATATGATGCGCTTGTCACCCCGACTTCTCCCACGCTACCGTTTAAAATTGGTGAGAAAGCGGACAATCCTTTGCAAATGTACCTCAGCGATGTCTGTACTCTGCCAATCAATATTGCAGGAATCCCTGCTATTTCTGTTCCAGCCGGCTTTGCCGACGGTTTACCGATTGGGATGCAGATTATCGGTAAACCTTTCAGCGAGACAACACTTTTCAGAATAGGTTATGCCTACCAGCAGGTCACAAACCATCATAAACAAAAACCAACGGTTTAATCGCGAGTCATTTGTTCCAGACGAAAAACTACCTCATTTATAGTTCCCTCTGCGGTTGATGCCCCACCCGTAATACCGATATGTTTATGACCTTTGAGCCATCGCCGTTGTATTTCGTCGGCAGTCTCGATGAGATAAGCTTTCGTTAATTTGCTGCACAATTCTGCCAAGCGGTTGGTGTTCGCACTTGTGTGGTCGCCAACTACGAACATAAGGTCGACTTTTTCTGCCAGCTTTTGAGCAGACGCCTGCCTTTGCCGGATGTCGTGACAGATAGTGTCTACCACGTGAAGTTCCGAGTCTTTAGCGAAGGAAGTGTCGAGCAGACCTTTAACGAAGTCGATGAAACTTGAGGGAATTCCCGTTGTCTGCGACAGCACCCCGATTTTTTTTGGCAGTGGTTTCAACCCAGCGATTACTTCGGCGTCCTGGGTGGCAACTCCGTTACCTCCAGCCCAGGCTAAAATCCCTTTTACTTCAGGGTGGTTGGCATCACCGTAGACAACTACGAAAAAGCCGGCTTTGGAAAGTCGTTCAGCGATCGCCTGCGCGCGGTGAACCGAACGGCAGGTTGTATCAATGATTTTAAGTCTACGTGAATTAATCTCTGCTTCGACTTCCGGACCAACACCGTGCGCCCCGATTGCAAGCGTGTTACCCTTAACCTTCGCAACGCTATCCGCGACTGAAACCCCCAGTTCTTTTAAGCGCTGCAAGACCTGTTTGTTGTGGACGACCGCACCGAGTGTTTCCACGTTGCCCTGCTCTTCAGCGGTCCGTTCCAGTATGGTAATCGCACGCTTTACCCCGAAACAAAAACCAGTACCGGCGGCTTTCTCAATCTTTACACTCATTTTGCGTTCCCTTTTGCATAAACCCCACGGTACTCCGGCGGTAGGAGCTCAGCAACGCGCTCCATTATTAGCCGGGTATCGGCTTCTCTATCTACTTTACCTTCCTTCGGAGGAAGTTTGAAAGGTTTACCGAATTTAATTTCAATCCTCGGTCTCTTGAAATACCAGCTCATGCCTCGCATTTTTTCCGTACCGTGGATACCAAGCGGTAAAATCGGCGAGTCAGTCCGGCGGGCAATCATGGCAGCGCCATTGAATGCTGGTATCAAAGCATCATTTTGGCTGCGAGTGCCTTCCGGAAAGATACCGAGGGCAAGCCCCTTTGAAAGATATTCCTCCATATTACGTAAAGTATCTCTATCAGCCCGGCCTTGATAAACCGGGAAAGTGGCGAATGATGTCATCATCCAGCGGAGTATTGGGTTTTTAAAAAAACCTTCTTTTGCTGCGAAACGCGACTCGCGTGCCAATAAAAGGACTGCTATACAAGGCTCAGCGAAGGTCATATGATTTGCCACCAGGATAACCCGTCCGATTTTCGGTATATTTTCTCTGCCGGTTATGTGCCAAATGGTAAAAAGCCAGAAGAACGACCTGACAGCGCACTTACTTATAAAAAAGAAAACCCGGGACACTATTACCCTTTCAGACTGCAATACCTACGGACTACTTAACAAACCTCTCCCTTACATATAGGGAGAATGGTAATTGATACAACAGATTCAACATTCTCTCACGTAACACGAATGATTATATCATATCGATTATTTAGCAGGCAGATTCGCGGTTAATTTCCATCACATACGCCCACACCTTATCGATTAGGTTCCAGACGGTTTTAATATGACGAAATCCAGATTTTTCATAAGCGCGGATAGCAATTTTATTTCCTGGTTCCGGGTCAATAATGCACACGCCCACGCCGTAAACTTTAAAAACGATATCCTTTAAGAATGTTTTAATAATCAGGCTTCCTAGCCCTTTATGGATGTATTTCTCCTCGCCAATAAAAATGTCGATTGCGGCTGCATCATAACCAAGGTTGAAAGTTTCTTCATACTTAGGTTCGTCAGAAATTAACGCAGATTGAACAAAAGCGACCGGCGTTTTGTCATAAAGAGCTATGTAACATTTTGTGGGATCAGAACCCCGAATGCGAGGGATCCAATGGCGCTTCACAAAATCAAGCGACGGGTAATCTTTGTCATCCCATTTGACCCATTTCGCCACTTCGGGGAAATTCAACCACTGATGTATAAGCGGCAGGTCGGCTTCCTCCAGCTTATTGAAAGAAATTTTGTTTTGGTCCCAGTCTGCATCCACCCTACCCCAGCTCCCCTTTTTCGAACATGATAGCGCTTATAGCCGTCAGTCCTGCGGTTTCTGCACGCAGGATACGGTCGCCTAGCCCAACAGCCACAATCCCATATCGATTGGCGAGCACGATTTCGAGAGAGGTGAAGCCGCCTTCTGGACCGACGAAAAGGCTAATCTCTTTCTTTTTCGAAAATGTCGGGCTTCTAAGCAAAGACTTGAGACCTCGGGTTTTTTCCTCTTCCCACAAGATCAAAGCAGGTATTAATGCCTGTCTGCAGGCTTCCTCGAATGAAATCAACTGGTGTAATAATGGTAAACGAGCGCGCCGCGATTGCTCGGCGGCTTCTTTGATGATATTACGCCACCGTTCAATCTTATTTTCCGATGGTTTTTTTGCCACGCACCTTTCGCTTACAAATGGGACAAAACTCTGTATACCAAGTTCAACACCTTTTTGAAGTACGAACTCGAGTTTATCGTTTTTTAATAGAGCCTGGTAGAGCGTAATCTTTACCGATGGGTCACCCGTCCCCAAGGCTTTATTCAAGATTTTTCCGGTTACTATATCTTTTGTAATCGATTTGATAATAGTCTGGTACTCCCAGCCTTCGTTATCGAGCAGCACAACCTGGTCACCAGGTGTTAGTCTCAATACCCGGATAATCTGGTGAGCCATATCTCCCAAGATTGTCGCCTGGTCATTTTCAAAGCTTTTTTCAGGTATAAAAAAACGGTGCATGGTGATGTTCATTATGAATAAAATTCAACCGCTAAGTCAATCCTGCTTCGTGCCATATATCTTGATTTCACTCCTGGCTTAACGGATAATGGAGATGCTTCGATTCTGAATGGAGGGATGTATGCCAAAACTAAGTATCGGTAAAATCAGGGGCTTGCAGCAGGTGGCGAATGAGGGCGGTACATTCACAGTGCTTGCAATGGACCATCGCGGCTCTTTCAAACAGATGATAAATCCTAAAGACTCTGACAATGTGAGCTATGATGAGGTCGTATCGCGGAAAATGGAGATGTGCTCCGAGTTATCGAAATATGCCAGCGCCGTGCTCCTCGACCCTATTTATGGGGCAGTGCAGTGTATCAGCCAGGGTGCGCTGCCGGGAAATAAAGGACTGCTGGTCAGCATTGAAGAGAGTGGTTACGAAGGTGGCAAAGAGAATCGAATCACCCGTCTCCTCACTAATTGGGGAGTAGAAAAGATCAAGAGGCTGGGCGCCTCTGCAGTTAAAATCCTTGTTTACTACCGTCCCGACCTTAAAGACTTAGCACGAAGTCAGCTGTCTGTCGTGGCGGAAGTTGCTGAAGCATGCCTAAGGCATGATATCCCATTATTTGTAGAACCGGTAAGTTATCCGGTGGGCAGTGAGGTAACAAATCCGGAGCAATTTGCACGGCATAAGGAGCAAATT
>CAYHBE010000155.1:0-4625 GCA_964354765.1 uncultured Dehalococcoidales bacterium
ACCCGCCCCCGCCTACAGGATGGGAAACGATACGTCCTCCGTATGCAATCTTAGCCCTTGCTGAACAATCGGATGTGATCTGGGCGGGTGGTGCTGAAGGAGTCTATGCAATCAATCGGAGCACTGGCATACTCAGCACGTCTGTGCCGGTGGAACTAGCTCGAATTACATATGTTAGGGACTTGTGTGTAGACCAGATAGGTGCGTTATGGATAGCACATGATAAGGGTCTTACAAGATTCGAAAAAGGACAAGTCCATACTGTCACAGCGGCTGAGCTACCCGATGGATATTGTGCTGCTGTTTTTGAAGACGCGGAAGGCAATACATGGGTGGGTACAGAGACGGGGATTGCGATGTTTAACGGCGAGATCTGGCGTGACTTCACTGAGGAAAGTGGATTTGGGAAGATCCCGGTTACGATTATTTTTGAAGACAGCAACGGCGTTTTCTGGTTTGGCTCAGACTCTGTGAACTCAATCGGCTTAATGAGCTACGATGGACAGGATTGGACGTCTTTTTCAGTAGAAACTGGCCTTGTAGCTCATAATACTATCAGTGATATTTTAGAGGATAAAGATGGGAATCTGTGGGTGGCGAGTGGGATCGGGAGCAGTGGCGGGGCGACCTGCATAAAAGGAAATACAGTCGATACATTCACGATGGAAAACGGTCTAATGGGTCCTAGGGTGCGTTCATTATACCAGGATAGGCTCGGAAGATTTTGGTTTGGATCGGAATTTGAAGGTTCGGCTATTTTTGAAGGCAGCAAACGTTTTTTCCTTACACCCGACCAGGGTCTGGCTGGATGGGAAGTGATGGAGATGTTTGAAGATAGCGCCGGAGTTCTGTGGTTGGCGACCGAGAACGGAATCACAAGGATAGAATCAGCTGATGCGGTAACCGGGAAATTGGGTATTTACGATGTCAAATAGGAGATTTCCGGACTTAGGTTCTCCTCGGTTTTTGGTTGTTATTAATATCGGCAAGCTGTAATCTGGATGTGACAGAGTAGAAATTCTAGGAGAGGAAGGGCGAATGCCCTTCCTCTCATTATTAGTCCCCGCCTTGATGAGGGCGGGGACAAAGGGGTGGGTCGTTGTGCAGTCAATTGGTCGTGATGCATAATAATGCTTTCAACCAAATGCAAGTAGAACCCGGACTTATAGAGAATTGACAAGGTATTAGAGAAATTGTATCATCGCAAGATGTACAGGATATAAAAATGAAATGTACAGCATGTAAATTTGATAACGAACCTGGCGATCAATTTTGTGCAAACTGTGGCAAGCCGATGCAGGCCGTCCCGGTATTGCCAAATGCTCCGTCATTTACTTTACGCTGCCAGAGCTGCGGCACAGCTAATGCAGCAGGCAGTATGTTCTGTGAAAACTGTGGAGCGCAATTGAGTCAACAGCCTGCACAAATTCCATTTTCTGCACCAACTGCTGGACCCAAAATTGTATCTCAAAAATCTACGAAAACGTCGGGTGCCTGGTGGCTATTGCCAATAATCTTCGGATTGATGGGTGGACTTGTTGCATGGATAGTAGTCCACGATAAGGACGAAGGTAAAGCTAAAAGCATGCTTATCGTAGGAATCGTGATGACATTTGTATGGGCTTTGGTAGTAGTCGCGTTTAGTCTTCTGGGGTACTTCATTCAAACATAAACTGGCTGTCAAGACTCCTTCTCCCTTTCTGCCGCAGCCTGCCCCGATGTAAATCGGGGGATAGGGATACAGGGTGAGGTTGGAACAGTCTCCCTCCCCTTCCCAAACAGTAATTTCTTGATTATTGTTTATTTATTATTGTTTGTATCTTATCCCTTAAAATAATCACGAAGCAGGAGTGTAAGAGGGTGTCAGCCCTCTTAGATAATATTCCTCTTCACCTCTGGGGAAGAGGTCAGGTAATGGGGCGCTGTGTACTGATAGCATTACCAGGGGAAAAAACCCCACCACCCTGAGATTGCTTCGCTCGCACTCGCAATTACAACTTGGACTCTTGATTATTGGCATTTGATTATTATTTGGAATTTGGTTTTTGGAGTTTGAAATATTTTCTGACTGCTGATCGCTGACTGCTGATAGCTTTCGACCGCGACAAAACTCCCTTGCCCATTATCTTCCACATCCCTTATCATATCCTTACAACGTGGCGGTCTCCGGAAGAAAGACGCCGTCGATTCTGGCTGTGAATTCATGGTTAGGGCTTTGGGGTGTAAAGTCCCATGAAGGAGCAGTAAAAAGAGTAAAATATTACGTTCGTCAGAATCCACCTCCTCGCGCTAAAACGCGCGTGTGCCTCTAAAAAAGGCATAGGAATATTGGTCGCTTAAAAACCGAAACAAACCTTCGAAACCTGGTATTTTGAACTTGTTTTTTGTTTCGAGTTTCGAGATTCGTACTTCGAGTTTCGTTAAGAGCGGCAGCTCTCATTTCGGTGTCGGGAACACCGAAGACCTCACGTAGCTTCGCGCACGAGAGGGGCTACGTACGTTAACAACCTTATGTTTCTGATATTTTGATGCCGCCGCTTAACCTGTCCCGATGCAAATCGGGATACTTAGCGAGCCTTAAGCGAGTCGAATGTACACCCCCCTATTGATAAAACGAATCGACTCTATAATATTTCTCGCGCTCCTCGTAGTCATCGCGAGTTTCGATGCAATCGGGACGTGTCGATCTCAGGGTGGGAATGGCTCGGTATCGGTCATTTTCTCACGTACGAATGTTTAAACAGATGTAGGGACAAGATCATTTCAACGATTAGTTTACATACTACCCAAATGATGCATGTTGCGCGGTGGATGTACGAACGCATGGGGTTCGTTTGTGTGCCTGAATTTGATTTTCGTCCGGAGGCTGATACAGTGGTAATGGCATATCGGCTTGATTTGTAAACTTGACAAATAACGAAAATTTCGTTAGAATGCGCAGCATGAATAATGAAAAAAATTACGCAGAACAAATCATTAATCGCTTCGGTGGACAATCTTCCCTGGCAAATGAACTCGGCAGGAGACAGAGCACAGTTCAGCATTGGGCACAAACAGGAAGAATTCCTGCGCAGTGGCATGAACCACTAATGAAACTAGCTAAAAAGAAGGGAATTTCCCTCGAACCAAAACATTTTGTAGCTCAGAAAGGTTTGACCATAGCGCCAGCCGATGGAAAACTTGGCATCCTGCTGGTGGGATTGGGGGCAGTTAGCTCGACTTTTATTGCGGGCGTTGAGCATATCCGCCGTGGGACGGGCAAACCATTCGGTTCGGTTACCCAGATGGCGACGATTCGACTAGGCAAGCGGACCGAAAAACGGTCGCCTTTGATAAAAGATTTTGTCCCGTTAGCAAATCTTGACCAATTGGTTTTCGGAGCTTGGGACCCGATTCCGGATAATGCTTACGAGGCGGCAGTAAAATGCGGAGTATTAGACCAGCACCAGTTTATCGAACCTATTGCAGACTTCCTGAAATCCATCAGACCTATACCTGCAGTATTCGATAACCAGTGGGTAAAGAGGATCAAAGGAACCAACATCAAAAAGGGAAAGAATAAATTCGAACTGGCGGAAGCGCTGCGTGAAGACATCCGAAAGTTTAAGTCTAAAAACAAGTGTGACCGGTTGGTAATGATATGGTGTGCTTCCACCGAAAAATTTACTACGGAATCAGGCGTACACTGGGATATGGAGAGTTTCAGAAAAGGGTTGAGAGCAAGCGATCAAAATATTGCACCCTCGATGATATATGCTTATGCCGCTTTAATGGAAGGTATTCCTTTTATAAACGGAGCACCCGCTCTGACCGTCGACATACCGGCGTTCGTCAAATATGCAACCGATAAAAATATTCCCATTTGCGGCAAAGATTTCAAAACTGGACAAACGCTCGTTAAGACAGTTATCGCGCCGATGCTTAAGGCAAGGATGCTGGGTGTAAACGGCTGGTTTTCAACTAATATCCTGGGGAATAGGGATGGAGAAGTCCTTGATGAACCTGAAAATTTCAGGACCAAGGAAGAATCAAAGCTGGGCGCATTGGAATATATTCTTCAACCTGATCTATATCCTGATCTTTATGGTAACGCTTACCACAAGGTACGTATCAATTATTACCCGCCGCGGGGTGATGCTAAAGAAGGCTGGGATAACATAGACATCTTTGGTTGGCTCGGTCGTGAGATGCAAATTAAAATCGATTTCCTCTGTTCGGACTCAACCCTGGCGGCGCCGTTAGTACTTGACCTGGTGCTATTTGTGGACCTGGCAAAGCGGGCTGGACTCGGTGGTATCCAGGAGTGGCTTTCCTTCTATTTCAAGAGTCCCCAACATGCTGCTTCTGTCTATCCCGAACACGATCTGTTCATTCAGCAGACAAAACTTAAGAACACATTGAGATGGATGATGGGAGCTGAACAGATTACGCACCTCGGAATGGAGTACTACCGAGAGGTGATGGTGGACGAGGACCGGTAAGCTTACTCTAGTTTTACGCTTTGGTCACTTTTACTACTGATCGAAAAGTAAACATCGAATAATTAAGTATAGAATCGCGTGATATTCTGAAAAATCTGGCAGGTGCAAATAATAAGAACCCATCATGCGATTCTTGATTTTTAT
>CAYHBE010000156.1:0-4606 GCA_964354765.1 uncultured Dehalococcoidales bacterium
GTTGTTCTAACTTTGACCTTGTCAGGGTAATATTCATATGTTTCGGTCCAGAGGCGTCAGCCGTAATGAATGGTAAATTAATATCCGATTTCTGTACGGAGGACAATTCAATCTTGGCTTTCTCCGCTGCTTCCTTGAGACGTTGGAGAGCCATCCGGTCCTGTCTCAGATCGATACCCTGGTCGCGCTTGAATTCATCGCAGAGCCAGTCTATAATTCTCTGGTCGAAGTCGTCTCCACCAAGGTGCGTGTCACCGGCCGTCGACTTTACCTGGAAAGTGCCGCCCCCGATTTCCAGAATAGAAATATCAAAAGTTCCGCCGCCAAGGTCGTAAACGGCGATGGTTTCCTCATTCTTTTTATCAAGCCCGTAGGCGAGTGCCGCTGCCGTTGGTTCGTTAATAATGCGCAATACATTCAATCCGGCGATCGTACCGGCATCTTTAGTTGCCTGTCTCTGGGCGTCATTGAAGTAGGCGGGAACAGTGATAACAGCGTCGGTGACTTTCTCGCCGAGATAGGCTTCCGCATCTGTCTTTAGTTTTTGGAGGATCATCGCCGAAATTTCCTGCGGGCTGTACTCTTTACCACCCATCAAAACGCGTACCTCATTATTAGGTCCGCGCGTGACTTTATAAGTCTTACGGCGGGCGTCTTCTTCAACCGGAAGTTCTCTTCCGGGTGGCTCTCCCCACTTTCGGCCCATGAAACGCTTGATACTGTAAACGGTATTATCAGGATTAACGATCGCCTGGCGGCGCGCTAGCTGTCCTACCAGTCTCTCACCGTTTTTACTTATCGCCACGTAAGAGGGAACGATATTGCCACCTTCCGCCGATGGAATTACTACAGGCTCGCCTCCCTGCATAACAGCGACTTCGCTGAAGGTTGTTCCGAGGTCTATACCGACTGCTTTAGCCATGTTTGTCTCCTCTTTTTCAGGTTATTCATAAAAACTATATGTATAACTTTTTTAAATTAATGTAATTTATGTCTCTTTTTTTGGCGTTTCTGTCTCGCCGTTACCAACCATTACTTGAGAAGGTCGAAGTACTTTATCATGGAGTCTGTATCCATGCCTTAATTCTTTCACTACGATACCTTCTTCACCTTGAACATGCATAACCGCTTCATGAAGTGCTGGATCAAATGGTTTTCCAACCGCTTCGATTTGTGTGAGCCCCTGTGCCGTTAGAATCGAACGAAACTTACTTTCTATTAATCTCATCCCTTCGACCCATCCCGGTTTGACAATATTCGGTTTGGCGTTGTCGAACGCCCTTTCGAAGTCGTCGAGGACAGGTAGGAGACTCAGGATGAGCTGGGCATTGGCGTATTGGCCCATTTCCTGCTTTTCTTGCTCAGCTCTCCTTTTGTAATTAATGAAATCTGCCTGGGAGCGCTTCCAGCTATCCAGGTATTCGTCTGCTTTCTTCCGTGCTTCTGCGAGTTCTTGTTCAGGTGTTGCTTCAGTAGTCTCAGGTTTCTCGGGATTCTCTTTTTGTTCTTCGAGCATAATGCATAAGTTCCTTGTATTATTCGCTGACTGGAGTTGTATTAATCAGTTGTTTTGCGGAGCTTCCGGCAGCTTGTCCTTGCCGTACAATCTTGCAATAAGCTTCGTTAAAACATCCGATAGGTATCCCACCGATGCGATGCTGTTCATATAATGCATTCGCGTGGGACCGATCACAGCGATACAGCCGACAGCTTCACCAGGCAGTCCATACTGACTTAGAATAATGCTAAGGTTGTGAATTGATCGGGACTCGTTTTCCTGTCCGATGATGACATGGACACCGGGTTCATCAAATGCATGAGGTTGGATTAAACGCATCAGGTTTTTTTGCTCGATTAAATCAACCAGGGTTAATGCCTGCTGTGGTCCGGCAAATTCAGGTTGGTTGAAAATAAACTGCAGACCCTCCATGTACGTCTCTTCATAAGTGACTGCATCTTCAGCTTTCATGATTACCAGGACTGCGTCCGCTGCCTGTTTTTCGGCATCAGATAGCGTGGTGAGTTTCTGATCTTCAATTTGCACACTCGTTAAGCCGGTCAATATGCTGTTAAGTTTGTTACTTGCGATTGATAGTTCATCCTGTGAGACAGTACGGTTGAACGTTAGCAGTTGCTGGCGGATGCGTGCACCGTGTAAAACCAGGACAATCAGGGCGGTACTATCCTGCAGACTTAAAAGTTCGAGGTGCTTGAATACTGGCCGGACCGACTTGGCAGTAGCTACCACCGCCATGTTCTGAGATAGATGGGCAAGAATCGTGGCTGTAAGCCTTGACCATTCCTCTAACCGTGTCTCAATCTGGTGAAATAAATGACTAACCAACCTCTGCTGGTTTACCGGCAGGCGAATATCGTTCAAAGTCTCTACATAAAAACGGTATCCCTTGTCCGAAGGTATACTGCCGGCTGAAGTATGCGGTCGAATTATATACCCTTCCTTTTCGAGCTGCATGACCTCATTACGGATTGTCGCCGAGGATACTTCCAACCCGTAACTATGGATAATGCTCTGCGAGGGCACTGGTGCCGCCCGGTCGATGTAATGTTCTACGATCGACTTTAGTATTATCGCGCTTCGGTTTGAAAGCATTTCTCTCCTGTTAGCACTCTTGCCGTTTGATTGCTAACAATTCTAAATTAACACCCGAGACATAAATTGTCAATAGTCTGAAAGGTTAAATGTGGCTCTAAATCATTGAACGTATCTTGAGCGTGTGATACACTTGTAGTAATGGAAATTACATGGCTCGGTTATTCGTGTTTTCGACTCAAAGGGAAGCAGAATACTATTATCACTGACCCGGTTTCTCCAGACTTCGGGTACTCGCTTGGCAAAATTACTGCAGATATAGTAACTATAAGTCATGAGCATCCGGGTCATTCCTACATACAGGGTATCGGGGGAGAACCCAAGGTTCTTACAGGTCCGGGTGAATACGAAATTAGCGGCGTACTGACGCTCGGTTTACAGACTTACCATGACAGCGAACGTGGGGCACAAAGAGGAAAGAATACAATTTTTGTTTTTGAGATGGATGACCTGGTTATCTGTCACCTCGGAGATTTAGGACATACGCTCGATGCTGAACAAATCGAAAAGATTGACTCCGCAGATGTATTACTGGTGCCGGTAGGTGGAGTCTCTACCATTGACGCTATCCAGGCTGCTGAAATTGTCCGCCGTGTAGAGCCGAAAATTGTAATCCCGATGCATTACAAGACCTTAGTACTCAAGCGTGATCTTGCGCCCGTTGACCGTTTTCTTAAAGAGATGGGCGTGAAAGAAGCTATTCCCCAGCCAAAACTGACCGTTAATAAGAACAGCTTGCCACTGACCCTGCAGGTCGTCGTGCTGGGTTAATTTCTTCCTGCTAAGCACGGTTGCCGGTATTGCTCAAGGTTTCCGGTGGCTTGGGCGGAAAAACAAAGAAGGAAATCACTGCCGCTGCCCCCAGCAGTATCGCCAGTAATTTGAAAGCGAAATCGTAACTCTGGGTCGTATCGTAAATCCAGCCAGCGTAGACCGGTGCCAGGACGCCGATGGGTGTCATTAGCATCGAGGCCACCCCCTGGATGGAACCGAACGCCTTGCGTCCGAAGAACCGCGCCCTCATAAACGGGCTGACCGTTATCGTTAGTCCCTGTCCCAAGCCGAACAAGATAAACCACACGTATACCATCGTAATTGTGGGATAAAGTAGAAATAGCGCCACACCCCCACCCTGCAGAACATATGACGTGACCTTGATAAAACGTGTGTGCCTGATGCTGATGCGGTCGGCGATTACGCCGCCGAGAAACCTGGTCGGCAGGCTGAAGAAAATCATCATTGCCATGATGGCGGCTGCCCGGACCGGGTCGATACCCATATCGGTCAGAAAGGGTATGCAGTGGATGCTCATGACCGGACCGACCAGCGCCGGGATTGACTGTGCCAGGAACAACAGCCAGAAGGCCCAGGTTTTGATGGCTTGCTTGAGCGTGAATTCGGCTTCCTGTACTTCAGCCGCGTACCGGGCGCCTTGCTCCAGTAGACGGTCATGGTTTCCCTGGACTTCCTCCGCGATTCTGGCGCCATCCGGCAGCAAGCCGTAGTATTCCGGCCGGTGGGGTCTGATAAGGAACCAGGCAATCGGTAGTCCCACTACCCCCATCACAATCCCGCCGATAAAACAGGCATCACGCCAGCCGAGTGTTTTGACCATGTAGGCGATAAGGGGCATTACCAGCACGCCGGAAAGCCCCTGAAACACCAGCTTGATGCTCATGGCTAACCCGCGTTTCTTCACAAACCAGTTGGAAATGGTGGTATCCAGCGGAAGCGAAAGGGCTACGTTGCAGCCGGTGCTGAGCAAGCCTCCCCAGACTATGTAGTAACCCCAGAGGGAATTGATATACCGCATGAGGATGAGGCTGAGACTGATGACGAACACTCCCAGCAAGACCACCCACCTGGCTCCCCAGCGGTCGGTAATCCAGCCGGTTATCGGTGCCTCGATGCCGCCCTCCAGGCGTCCGATGCTCGAAGCCACCGAGGTCGCGGCACGGTTGAATCCCAGCTCCTCGGAGATTGGTTTGAAGATTA
>CAYHBE010000157.1:0-4603 GCA_964354765.1 uncultured Dehalococcoidales bacterium
AACAGTACGCGATGCACGTGAACGGACAGGAAATTCCAATGCATGAACCTCGTTTAAAAATGGGCATTGGCATCGGATACGCGATTTCACATACCGGAGCTGACCATTGCCATAATATTCATGACACCGTGTACTCTATGAGAATAGGTTCAGGAATGAAGGCAATGGGAGTTTTCGACCCTGTCCCCGTGACTGACCTCGGACCAGCAAAAATTCGTATTTTAGTCTACGGTTCCTTGTGGCAGCATGTGCTGGACAGCCTTGTTTTCTGTAATTTTGTGCCGCTTTCTTCAGATGACATCGTTGAATTGATGAGGGTAGCGACTGGCTGGAATACAAACCTTTTCGAACTGATGAAAGACGCTGAGCGTTACGTGACAATGGCACGTTTGTTCAACCTTCGCGAGGGTAAAGGAAAACGCTTCGACGTTTTACCAAAACGCTTTTTTACTCCATTTACTTCGGGACCGCTCAAGGGTGTTGCTCCTACTGAAGCGAAGGCTATGGAAGCTGTTGAATTGTATTACGGAATGCTTGGTTGGGATAAAGACGGTGTGCCGACAGCAGCAAAGCTAGGTGAGCTGGGGATTTAGCAATAAATTCAAGAATTGACTGGGGATAAGGAAAATATGGATATTAAAGTTAAAGTTGGGAATATACGAAGGAGCCGGGCGAATGCGATCGTTCTAGGGATTTTCGAGGGTATCAGACGCCCCAGGGGAGACGTATCCACAATCAATAAGGCGCTTGGAGGATCCATCAGCCAGCTTATTCACGAAGGAGAAATTAAAGGTAAACTCGGCGAGGTAACTATTATCCACAGTCTCGGGAAAATCACCCCTGAAAGAGTAGTCCTCGTGGGACTTGGAAAGCGCAGCGAAGTTTCCCTGGAGAAAATACGCGTCGCCACCGCCGAATTGTGCAGGGCTCTTCAGAAAAAGGGCGTCAAACACCTGGCAATGTCTTTAATCGGTGCAGGATTAAATAAAATTAATCCACACACAGCCGCTGGAGCGATCTCTGAGGGAGCGGTTCTCGGATTATATTCTTTCCGAAAGCATTTTTCTAAAGACTCCGAACAAGGACAGATTGAGGAGATAACTATTGTCGAACGGAGTCGCAGTATTATTTCTGCTATTAAACAAGGTCTGGAGCAGGGCAGGATCATAGCTGAAGCGACCAATCTTGCGCGGGACATGGTCAATGAGCCAAGCAATTATATGACTCCAACTAAAATGGCAGAGGAAGCCGCCCGCCTTGCTGAAAAGCATGGTTTGAACCTGACTGTTCTGGAACGGGAAGATATGCATAAATTGGGGATGGGTGCTTTGCTCGGCGTAGCTCAGGGCAGCCAGCAGCCGCCTAAATTTATTGTTCTTAAGTACAAGGGTAAGATCTCGAAAGACTACGATATAGCTTTAATAGGCAAAGGCATTACTTTTGATTCGGGCGGCATATCGCTAAAACCATCGGAAAACATGGGAGAGATGAAAGACGATATGTCTGGAGGAGCGTCGGTAATAGCAGCCATCAGCGCAATTTCACAGCTAAAACCTTCTATCAATGTGATGGCGATTGTAGGAGCGACGGAAAACCTTCCCAGCGGCAGCGCCTTGAAACCCGCTGATGTGCTCGTAGCTATGAACGGTAAAACAATTGAAATAGAAAGCACCGATGCTGAGGGAAGACTAACACTCGCCGACGCTCTCAGCTATGCTAATTCGCAGGGTGTCAAACGTATGGTGGACATAGCCACTCTAACTGGCGGATGTGTCACTGCGCTTGGAGATGTTGCCACCGGGGCTTTCACAAATAATCAAACACTGATCAGCAAGGTAATTTCCGCGGGCACCGAAACCGGTGACAAAATGTGGCAATTACCCATGTATGAAGAGTACAAGGAACAGAACAAAAGTGACGTGGCTGATCTCAAAAATACAGGGGGTCGGAAAGCCAGTCCCATTACCGCTGCTCTTTTCGTAAGTGAATTTGCCGGTGAAACGCCGTGGGTTCACCTTGATATTGCAGGGACAGCCTTCTTGGATAAGCCAAGAGGCTATTATTGCAAGGGCGCCACCGGTGTGCCGACACGCAGCTTGGTCAAACTTGTCCTCGAGATGGCTGAGAATAAAGGAGGGTAATACGATGAAAGTTAAGTGGCTGGGACATGCATCCTTTCTGATTACTTCCGAGAAAGGTACGCGCATCATTACGGACCCTTATACTTCGGGCGGACCTATTAAATACGGGGATATCAAAGAGACTGCCGACGTGGTTACTGTGAGTCACGAGCACTCCGACCACAACAATTCGGGTGCAGTTGGGGGAAAACCCCAGGTGTTTAAAGGTGGCGCTCCGATCACCGTCAAGGATGTCAAAATTAGCGCTGTACCATCCTACCATGATGAAAACAAAGGTAAAGACCGCGGACCGAATGCCATAGTCTGCATGGAAATGGATGGAATCAGACTTTGCCATCTTGGTGACCTGGGTCATCCTCTTTCTGCACAGGAAATCGGTCAGATTGGGAAAGTGGATGTTCTACTGGTACCGATCGGTGGGTTTTTTACTATTAATGCAGCGGTCGCTTCGGAAGTTAGCGCCCGCCTTCGACCGAAGGCAATCGTTCCCATGCATTTTAAGAATGACAGGTGTGGTTACCCAATCGCCCCCGTCGATGATTTTTTAAAGGGTAAAGAAAATGTCACTAAGGTTGATGGGAGTGAAGTCGAATTTAAGTCTGATAAGCTCCTTGGTGCCATTCAGGTTATCGTTCTCAAACCGTCGCTTTAGATTGTGCAGTTAAAATAGAAAGAGGATAACTTCGTTTGAAAATTGACGCTTCACATTTCGTTTTTGAGGCGCCGCCAGTAGTGTCCCGGGCTCGCCGTATACTGATAAAACCATGTGCCAATTATGACGCGCCCTACCCGGCAACTACTAGCAGGGGGATGATTGCGACCATCATCAACGGGATCCGAAAGGTCAGTGATGCGGACATAGTTATCCTTGATGGTACGCCAAATGGAGAATCAATTCTTCCTATATACCAGAAACTTGCGTACGATTTCCCACGGGTCTTAATGCTCGATGTCAAAGATTGTGTGTGGGTGGAAGTAGATAATCCTCTTCCGAAGCCGTTGCTTGTCCCAACTTTCTGGATACCTAACGTTATATTATCGAGTGATTACCTCATCAGCGTTACCCCTTTGAAAATTGTGAACGGGCAGGGTAACTTGAGTATCATGAACCTGTTGCCCTTGCTGCCAGTAAAGAAATATAGCGAAATCGGAGACGGATGGCAGGACCTTTACATGCTCGGTATCGATAAAGTTATCGCTGACCTCTATTTCACGCTGCCATTCGACCTCGGTATCATTGAGGGGCAGCAGAAATTAACTACCGTAGATGGTTACGGAGGGACTACCGAAACTATTGATAAGGTATTTGTTGGCGATCCATTTCAGGTAGACCGCGAGGTCTCGGAGACGCTGGGTATTAAGACCGATTATCTCGACCTCATCCGCCTGGCAGAATCAGGACTAGATACCATGTAAAAAATCCGGAGAGTGGACAATGAATGAAGATGAAATTGTAAAGGGATTTGAAGAACGCTGGGCAATCAATCTTAAATGGCTGCAGGAGAATAACCGCTCGTTCACTACCCTGGTGAAAAACTCCCTCTGCCAAAAATGCAGGAAAAAACTAAAAGTAGACCAGTCGGAAGCTAAGACGACCGAACTCTTTAAGGCAGCTAAAACATGTTGTTCGAAATCTGTAGAATATATCACCCCCGGTCTTCCGCTTTACGAGAGTATTTTCCGCGTTTTCCTCGCAAACGGAAATCAACCGATCACTCTCGCAGAGTTGGGAGATCAGTTAAATAAATGGCGGGGTGTAGATACCTATAGGACGTCTATTCCAGTTATTACACGTTTGTTGAACAACGATCAGCACTATGGATTGCGAAAGGTATCTGATTAACTGGTAACCGCGAATCCGTGATACTTACCGGTATATTTGAGCCAATTCAGTTCAACTGATTCAACTCTCGCTCCGGGAGTTCCTTTCCGGAGGGTTTCTAGCAACTGTTCAAGCGCTTCTTTGCCACCTTCAGCGTGAACTTCGACAGACCTATCCGGTAGGTTGCGCACATAACCTGCCAGACTAAGACTCGCGGCGTGTCTTTGAGTAAAAGCCCTGAAATAGACACCCTGGACTCGCCCGGAGATTTTTACGTGCAGTGCGGCCAGTTCACTCATTCAACCAATCCGAAGACGATGCATAGCCGGTAAAAACCAAGGATTTGAGTCTAATGAATTCAAAACAGGGGAAGTTTATTCCTCTTCGGGGCGTTCCTTTCTCTTACGCTTGATAATCTCGACTGGTGGGGGCGCAGGTTCCATAATGGTTGCTTGGATTATTTTCCTGACATCCTTTTTCGGTTTCTTTGCTTCATGATGGCGGAAATCTCTTTTTCCCATATCACCGTCTCCTGCAAATTCACCTTTACGGTAATAGAAGTTTACCAGAGGATAGTGAAGCTGTAAAGATACGAACGGGCTTAAGCGTTGCCATGGACTAAAACGAGCGACAAACACAC
>CAYHBE010000158.1:0-4549 GCA_964354765.1 uncultured Dehalococcoidales bacterium
CAGCTCAGAGAGGAAATGGTTAAGGTAGTTTATTGGTTAGGTCCAAATAAATCAAAGGAGTATAGTGAAGATATTATCATTGAAACACATGATGGTAAACAATATTCATTATTCGTAAATAAAAATTTAAATCTAAGTAAATCAGCGTCGTTTGCCAATTTCGCGGAAGATTTAATGGCACAACCAATGGAAGTTATTTTCCATCAAGATTATATGCCGAAATGGGATAAATTAACTCAAGAGTGGGTTAAACTTATATATGAAGGTGGTACAAGTGAAGCAAGACAAATGATCGAGAAATTCATTGAGCCCGATAGAATTGATTCATTGACTTATTTTGACTACTTTGCTATTAAACATAAAGATAGACAATATCAAAATCTTGGTGAATATTTTCATTCACTTGATAAAAATATTTTACACTTAAATGATTTGTTAACTGAAATGTGGAAAGAAAAAGAGAAATTCTTAAAAGATCCAGTGACAGTTGATAATGAATGGAAGCAAAGAAAAGTTTTAATTTTAAATTCTAAAATTCTAGAACATCTATTGACTGAAAATCTAAAGAAAGATTCCGAGACTGAGATTAAAAGACTCGATGATGGTATGAAATTAGCAGAAGGTCGAGTTAAAATGAAACTAGTTAAAACTATTGTTAATAAATTAGGCACTCTTGATAGAGACGTTTACTATTGTGGTAATAACGGTAATGTATTTTATAGAGTACCATCTAGAGAATTTTTCAGAAAGTATTATGATGAATTAACAGCCAAGTTTGACTATCACGTTAAATTAGCTATCGATACCGTAGAAGATGAGAATAATGATTTTAAATTCAAAATATCTATTGAATTGGATTCTAAAGAATTGATTGGATTAGTAATTCATGTTAAATTTACGGGTGGTGAAATGTCAGGTAAATTGTCAGCAAAATATAAATTTGAATTAGCTGATGATTTCAATTTAAGAATCACTGAAAAGGGTAAAATTCAGGAATAAGATCGGTTTAAATATATAAACCATGCCAATAGAATTTCATGTACCGCTTCAATTAAGAATACCTATACCACTAACTCAACCGATTAGTAGTCCACCATCAGATGGTGTTGATAAGCTTAAGCCTATATTATTAGTACCTGATATTAAATACTTAACTAATTTCGCAAATGGTGAGTTAGGTATAGCTGATTCTATTAAAAAGCAAATGGTTTCTAGAAATTTAGCCAGCCCTCCAAATTTAGACTCACTTAAAATATTCACATCGGTGAGTGATTCTAAACTATCACAAGATCCAAAATCATTCGTAAAACCAAATGGTAAAATATCAGTACCTAGTAGTGCTATATCACTAACATCTGGTGATGATTTCATGGGACTAAAAGCACTCGAAAAAACCGCAATAAAATCCATCTTCGAAACGCAGAAGCCGTATATGGAAATTATTAAATTAGTAGTTGAGAATCTTGTTAAGTTAGAAGATGTTGCTGCTAGACTTTCTACAAATTTAGATTTTACAAATCCAATAAAGCCACGCGGACTTAAACCAAAAGTAAACCCAAGAGCACTTGGTTATAAAGGTGATAGAAAAATAGAAGAAGGTTTAAGTAAACTAGCATCATTACAAGAAAAAACAAATAGTAAAGGTAGTCCAATTCCGGGACCAGTACAAACTCCGAATATACAAAAGGGACCGAATGGTAGCGCAAATATAGATGGTTATAATGCTAAATATGAAATAGTATCTGAGCAATATTCAACTGGTAAAAAGTTAGAAGGTATTGATTATGATATAACATATCGTGATATTATACAAAAAACAAATGGTATTGATCCAAATTCACTAGATGATTCGGGTGGTGATATACCAGAAGATGATTTTAGTAAAAACTTCCCAGAAACAATTGTGCTATCCATTTTCAATGATAAAGGAGAAGCCATCGCACCACCGGCTTGGTTGGCTGATAGTGGTAAATGGTTTGGTAAATTTGAATTTGTTGGACCAATTGTGTGGTGGTGGAAAGCAAATACTGGTGACCGTGAAGCAAGTATCACAAAACCAGAATCGAAGTGGGCCGGAGATAATAGAAGTTGGGAGAGAGTTAATAAGAAAGACGCTAATGGTAATGATATACCAGATGAATATGAAAAGAGTTTTACAAGTGGACAAATTCAAGATTATATAAATTTTGTACATAAAGGTATAAACCTAAAAGTAGATGCCGCAAAACCAGATACGGGATTTGATGCACTACTTAGAAATAAATCAACATCGGATTTTGCGACAGATAAAGAAGAAGCTAGAAGTTTTGTATTATCTAAATTTAATACCGCAGAAGCCGAAGTTCAACTAGATGCGCTATCAACTGGTGGATTTTTACCAGGGATCCCACAAGACACCATTACCAAATATGGCCTAACATTACCACGACAACCATTTAGACCAGTTGAAAGAGTTATAAAAGGCAATAATTTATTATTAGATCCTGAAGGTGATTATGAAATGCGCATAATAAAAGTAAGCACAACATTTGATGTTACATATCTTGAAAACCAAGGAACACCAGAGACAACTGCTACAATTGTGAGATTTTTAAAAAACTCACATGATATATCTATGTCAGATAATACACCCTTTGATATTTATTTGTATCAATCTGGTTCATTGGTAGCAACACAGTCAAGTGTAAATGTTTCGGCAGTATCTTATGATAATTTGGGTTTAGATGAGAATAGTAATACCAACACACAAATACCATTCAATATTGAAACATGGAGGAGATCAGCACCGGTTGATTTTATAGCAAGTAGTGTGCTAACTGGTGGAACCGCATCAGCTGGAAAGGGAATTTTAACTGAAGTAAAACAAAGATCATCATCTAAAACAACTGCAGATAGTCCAAGTATATGGGAATATAGACAATATAATGCAACATATGATGTTACCAATTTCAACCCAGTTGATGGTAATACATTACCAAAAAATAGCATTTCTATTGAAAAATTAAATTCACCACTTACGACGGGTGGTAAAAAAGTTATTGAATTAAAAATAATACAAGCACCTACTACATTTCCTGGTAAAGTTACACAATATAAATATAATGATGGTACAACATCAGTAAGTCCACCATCAACCTGGATAGGTACCGCATCAACACCATATAGTGATACTTGGTCAACAATAAATGATGATGGTGAGAAGGTAGTTGTAACTACATATAAATTGCAAGCCAATACATCGAATGATTATATTTTATCTAGAAGCATATCCACATTAGTTAAAGTTGAAATAGCAGTTCCAGATGGGACTATTGAATTTAATGGATTTACTTTTGATATTGAATCAAATGCTATAACTAGATGGAAGTCATTTGCTGGGCCTATTACACCAGAACAAAATAAAAAGAAGGTTATCTCTATACAAAAAGACGAGGTAGTACAACCTTCGGTATCAGACTTACCAATTAATGCCATTAGAGTAACATCTAATATACCATCAGGTAAAATTATATCTGGTAGTCAAATCACAAATAATAGATTAAAAGTTGAGAGGCCATATGCTGCGGATGAGTTTATTATGAATAGCGCTCCACCTGAAATGAAGGTTACTGGGTATGGTGAACAAGAACCTTTTCAGATATGGAGATATCCAACTTCCGAAACTGATCTATTCACGATGTATATAATTGAAGCTGTGTTACCTGAGAAAAATAAGGGAGCTAATAATGCCGGTACAAATGCGGCACCAGACGGCGGTTCGCTTTGGTATAAAAGACCACATTCAATCGGTGCTATTAAAGTATTACTATCAATACTTGTTGATATAATGACTAAATTAATACCAAAGATTAAACAGTTATTGAAGTTAATTAAAAATCCATCCAGTTTCATCTTTGATATTTTACAAGAAAAGCTAGCAGAGAATTTTGATATTTTTGGTGAAGATTTTCAAGAAGCATTAAAGTCTATACCACCATCAGCATATAAAATAGCAGCCGCACAAGCTGCTGTAGATTTGGCAGTTGGTGATGTAGATTTAAGAAATAAAGAAAGACAACTCAAAGAGGCAATAAAAGAACTATCGGATAGGATAAAAAATTCACCAGCATATAACTTTGTACATATTCATCCAGAAACGGGTGCGGCTAAATTTTTATTCGATGGTTCAGCAACAATAACATTCTTAAAAATCATATGTGGTATGAAGTTAGAATATTTTGGTACGTTACTACCACCAGTTGGAAAGTCTGCAGCAGCACCTTTATCTCTGATATTTAAGTTATTAAAAGAACCTTGTTTAAATTTTGATGACTGTTCATTAGATCCATTTATGGAATTTGTGAATGATAACCAAAAAGATATCGGTGGAGTAAAGCAGAAGAATGACCCAAATGGACAAGGTAACGTAACAAGAGATTCTAATCAGTATGCGGCTGATATAAATGGACTACATTATAATGATGTTATATCTGAATGTTACTCAACTGGTAAATTGGTAAAGGGTGTTGACTACCAATATACATATTTGTCGGAAGAAGTAGCAGGTATA
>CAYHBE010000159.1:0-4535 GCA_964354765.1 uncultured Dehalococcoidales bacterium
TGAAGACGGTTGCCAGTAAAGTCATCAATTGGAGATATTTCTTCGAGGACCGATTTCAGACCTTCTTCCTGGAACCAGCGGAAAGAATCGAGTTGGATTTCAATTAGGTCGGGAACTTCCAGAATCTGTGGTAAATGGGCATATGATTTTCTGGTAACCAGCGACCGATTTGAAACATTTTGAGCTAAAGCCATAAAAACACCTCAAGCCTTTGCCTTAGATTTTTTACATGAACGATTTAATACCTAGCGTGGACACACGCCAATGCGGAAGATTGTTTCAGTGGGGAAATAATTAGCAAGAAAATAAACATAATGAGGCATTCTGCAAATTCTAATAATACCAGCTTCACAAAAGAGTGTCAAGTTTCTAGTATAAAATTTTTATATCATTTGAAACGGTTGCATTTCTAGATGTCACGGTGGCTCAGAAAACGCTGTGAGAAGTATAAGCAGGTAAGAATTGATATCACGGTAATAATCAGAGCCGCCCAGTAGCTGTTGCTTTCACCGATTAGCAATGAATTTCCCCAGCTCAGCAGTTTCCCGGGGAAAAAATCACCGATGCGTGGGATGGCAGATAGTCCCGCCTGTCCGATTAATAGCCCAAGCGAAATTCCGCCTGCCGCCAACGAGCTCTTGAAAATGCTCGAAAAAAGCAATGTGATGGCAAGGCAAAAAATTAAAAATAACGCTATCAGAAGATTGTTCCCGATAAAAGCTGATAAATCCACGTCTCCAATTAACCAGACAGTATATCCATAGCAAAAAATAGAAGCGATAAAAAGCGAAGCTAAGAAGGTTAAAGTCGAGCCAATAAGCTTAGCATTGACAAACGCTGCCCGGCTGACTGGCTTGCTGAGCGTGATAACTGCAGTGCCATTTTTACGTTCATTGGCTATACTACCCATCGCCATTAAGACCGCCAGTAGAACGCCTATTTGTCCGACGGTTCCAGCGTACTCTTGGAGAGATTGGACGCCGGTTGGGGGAGGAATCGCAATTTCAAATCCTGAACCACCAGCTAATTCAATTATCTCTGGCAGATATTTCAGAGTCAGCGGTGTGGTTATACCAAAGAACAAAAAAATCACCCCGACAATCAGCAGCTTGTATGTCCTTAATTGCTCCAACAGCTCTTTTTTCAGGAGTGGAAAGATTCCTGTCATCGTTTATCCCCATTACTGACAATTTCCATAAAGATCTCTTCCAAACTCGGCGCACCCATCTCGTACCTGGTCAGCGTAAGTCCACTAAGCGCAATCAGCTTTGGAAGTTCTCTCCGTGCGCGGTCAACATCCAAAGCCTTGACACGAAGAACTGGAGTACCACTTTCCACAACAATAGCAGGTTCAACCAGCCAATCGATTTTCTTCAGGATTTCAAGAAATGGTTTGGCGTTCTCGATAAACTCAATCTCGAAGACCGAACGAGCGTATTTTTCCCTTAGTTCAGCAACGGTTGATACTGTTATCAATCGACCTTTATCTACTACTCCAACCATATCGCAGACTCGCTCAACATCTGACAGAATATGTGTCGACATAAAAATAGTTGACGACTCTTTAAGATGGGCAATCAACTCTAAAACCTCGCGCCTACCGATAGGGTCGAGTGCAGACGTGGGTTCATCCATAAACAAAACGCGGGGATTATTCATTAACGCCTGGATAATACCGAGACGCTGACGCATCCCGCGGGAATATCCTCCGATACGCCGGCTTCCCGCCTTTTTAAGGTCGACCAGCTCTAAAAGTTCGTCTGAGCGCTTCCTTATTTCTGAAGCCGGCAATTGGTATATTTCGCCGATAAAACGTAGAAACTCCCTGCCTGTCATCCATTCGTAAAACGCTGGAACGTCGGGTAAGAAACCGATCTTAGATTGGAGTTTTAAATTGCCTGCCTCTACAACTTCGCCTGCAACCTCGGCTTTTCCACGCGTAGGACGTGAAAATCCAGTCAGAAGCTTTACAGTTGTTGTCTTGCCGGCACCATTCGGTCCGAGAAATCCAAAAACAACGTTATCAGGCACCTCGAGGTTCAGATTGTCGAGTGCTTTGATAGAACCATAATATTTTGATAGGTTCTCTGTCCTAATCGCTGTCATCTGGTTTTTCCTGCCGTCCTAATAATAAGTAAACAATGGGACCGATTAAATTGATAAAGATAATAACTAAAACCCAGACAATTTTATTGCCGCCTCGCACGTGTTCACGTTTTACAAGATCGACGAGGGCAACCACCAGCAAAACAAGCTCAATAAGGATTAATGGGATAAGAAATGGTAAAATTTCTTTAATTTCCATGAAAACCTCTCCCCGATTCCATTTCCTCGATTTGGTCTTTTCCGGTCTGCTTCTTAATGATTCTAGAGACTTCCTGAGGATTCGCGGTGGAAAAGAGTAACTCTCGGATTCTACCAGCATTTAATTTCAAGGAAATTCTCGGCTTACCAATAACAGTATACATCACGTACCAGCCATGCTTCCCCAGTCCGAACTTCCAACCTCCCGAGTTAAGAAATTTGCCGGTAGTAACTGATTTGTATGATTCAATATCCGTCCATGATACAAATTTTTTTATCCTACCGAATTTTATTACAATACCCTGGTAAGTCAGGACAATTTCAAGCCGGCGGAATTGGTACACGAGAAAAGAAACCGAACCCATAACCAAAGATTCTGCAAGGAAGAACCAGCCTAATCCCGGCTCGTTATCGATCGGCGCGACTCCAAAGTGATAAACGACCAGTCCGAGCATACCAAGTGAAATCAAACCAAGAAATACAGTGAGATAAATCATAACACGGAAATCTATCTTTTCATGATAAAGTGCATCGAATTCCATGGATTACTTCATCTGCCCCTTTAACCACTTCGCCCAGGCTGAGACGCCTTCCCCGGTTGTACAGGAAATAGGAAAAATCTTCACCTTTGCATTAATACCTTGTACTGCCCTGGTAAAAGCCTCCGGGTTGAATTTAACATATGGTAATAAATCGGTCTTATTCAGGACAACTGCATCGACTGTCGTGAACATCAAGGGGTATTTATACGGTTTATCATCACCCTCTGGTACGCTGGCAACCAGCACTTTGCAGTGCTCGCCAAGGTTAAATTCTGCCGGGCAAACAAGGTTGCCGACATTTTCTATCAAAAGAAGTCCGATTTCTTTTAACGGCAGGTTATTGAGAGCATTCTGTATCATATTGGCATCAAGGTGACACTCACCGCCGGTATTGATTTGCACTACCGGCACCCCTTCTTTCCCGACTGTCTGAGCATCGATGGAAGAACTAATGTCACCTTCAATAACGCCTATCTTGATTGTTTTACCAAGCGCTTTAATGGTCTGAAGTACAAGGCTGGTCTTGCCAGCGCCCGGCGAAGCCATGATATTAACCGAAAAAACCTTGTTTTTCTCAAGAAGCTCTTGGTTTTTACGAGCGATTTGCTCGTTAGCACTGAGAATATCTTTGAGAATTTTTATTTCCATTAATCCACCTCGATACTTTCCACGAATAGCTCTTTACCTCCGCTTACTTCCAGGCTGATTTCTCTACAATGAGGGCACTTCCATTCCATCTCTTTAACCGTGAAAGTCTTGCCACATGACAGGCATTTAGCAGTTGGGGGCACCGATTTTATAATCACTATTACGCCTTCGGCAACTGTCCCCTTGCTAATAATATCCATGTAAAATTGGATGCAGTCGCTTACCACACCGGTCAATTCACCTATAACCAGGTTTATTTTTGTCACCTTCTTTGCCTTCGAGAGCTCAGCTTGTTTTAAGACAATTTCGAACATGCTCTGCGTAATTGCCAACTCATGCATCTAGCAAATCCTCGGAAGGGGTTCACCTACCAGCATATCGACAATACGAGATGATCCAAGTAACGTTTTCATCACTACCCGTCCAGGATGCTCAGCTATGACCTCGCCAATAATAGCGGCGTCTTTTCCGTAACGGTTGCGCTTCATTGCAGCTAGAATTTTATCTGCATCATACCCTGCGACGATTGCAATCAGTTTGCCCTCGTTAGCGATATAAAGCGGGTCCAGACCTAGCATTTCGCAGGCGCCCATGACCTCGTCACGGACCGGAATTTTAGACTCTTCAATTCTAATGCCGACCTTCGACTGCTTAGCCAATTCGTTAAGAGTGGTAGCCAAACCACCTCGGGTGGGATCTCTTAAACTATGTATATTTTTGCTCACCCCCAGCATCTCTTCTACAAGGTGTCCTAAAGGCGCGCAGTCGCTCTCCAGCTTCGTGCCGAAACTCAATCCCTGCCTCTGGCTTAACACCGCAATACCGTGGTCGCCGATAGTTCCGCTCAAAATTATCTTGTCTCCAGGTTTTGCGTTGCATCCGGAAATGTTAACGCCTTCTGGTATTTTGCCTATGCCTGCCGTATTTATAAAAAGTTTATCAGCACAGCTGCGTTCAACTACCTTGGTATCGCCGGTTATGATCCTGACCCCAGCTTCTTCTGCAGTGGTTTTTATAGATTCAATGACGCGTTGTAGGTCT
>CAYHBE010000160.1:0-4524 GCA_964354765.1 uncultured Dehalococcoidales bacterium
TTCCTTGACTTCAAGGTCTTTCTGTCGCGCGATGACGTAGCTGTCGTAGTTTCCATGGTGATAGATTACGCCTTCAGGCTCGATTGCCAGTACTTTGCTTATAACGCGGTTGAGAAATGCCCGGTCGTGCGAAGTGACCATCACAGCCCCACGGTAAGAAGCTAAATATTTTTCAAACCAGATTTGCGCTTCCAGGTCGAGATGGTTCGTCGGCTCATCGAGCAGCAGCAGGTCGGGCTTGATGAGCAGCAATTTAGCAAGCTCGGCGCGCATCAACCAGCCTCCGCTGAATTCACTCAAGGGACGGGTAAAATCAGATTGTTTGAATCCCAGTCCGGATAGGATGGTTTGCGCTTCATGTTTTACGGAGTAACCGCCTGCCAACTCGTAACTATGTTGAAGTTCCCCGAGCTGTCGCAGCAGTTTCTCATGATTATCGGATTCAGCATTTGTTTCCAGCGTTTTCTGTACCGTTTGTATTCGCTCTGCCAGACTGGTAATTGCAGTTGGTGATCTTTCTAATTCCGTTAGCAGCTGGTTTTGTGATGTAGGATTGATATCCTGTCGCAGATAACCGATTGTCCCATCTTTCCTCTTAATAATCTGTCCTGAATCGGGACTGGTCTCACCGTAAATTATATCGAATAAAGTCGTTTTTCCAGAGCCGTTGGGACCGATAAGTGCATATCGGTCTTTATCTCCCACGTCGAAGCTCAGTTTGGCGAACAGCACACGATTGGCATAAGACTTGGTGAGGTTAAAAGCACGCAGCATAATGAATTCCCACATCCATTATATAGACTGCGTTGTGTTATTACGAGCGTTGCAGATAAGCTCTCAACTTTCCATTATCGCTTGTCAGGATTTAATATTATTCCAATCAGGCAGCTCTTTTCTGCATCAAGAGCACACCCGCAAACAGCAAACCTACTCCCAAAATAATATCGATAATCCCAATCATCCGGGTGAAATTGGCCAGTCCGATACTTGTTCGGGTTAATCCGAGAGATGTCCTTTGAATTGAAAGGTAATTGTACATAGCGCTAGGTGCCGCTTGACCAGTTTGTATTTTTGGCTCTTCGGCGTTTCTCAGAGTATTGTGTTGAATGACCACAGCATCATATCGAGCGTCTACCTCGTCCAAAGTTAACGGCGCGATGTCATCGGCGATCTGCAGTTTAGCTGAACCTGATTGTACGATGTATATAATTCCGAAAACCAGACTGACAGCCCCGATAGCGATAATGATTAATGAACCCAGGTTCCTCATTGTTCCCTCCCTGATTACCTATTATACCTAGAGGATCTATGTATATAGAGATTCTAGGTATAATAGAACAAAAATTAAAGGGTGTCAAGCGTAATTTGTTAACATTTGGAAACTAGATATTTAATATTGTTTCGATATTAGGATTTAGACATTAGAGTTTGTGGGGATGGATTGGTGATATGGGGTAAATTAGTCCCATTTCCGTTCATCTGATATTTTCAGGTATTTCTCTGGTAGAGTACCAGCAGGAACTAATTCGAAGACATCTATTTTGACGCGGCAAGCATTTTGAAAGCGTTTGTTGATGTCATCAACAATGATTTGGCCGTCAATGGACTGCGGATTCAGCTCGGTTTTTAGTGTGAGTATATCTCTATTTTCGATCCGGGTAACTACTAATTGAAACCTGGAGACAGATCCCTCTGCCATGATGGCGTCTTCAGCCTGCTTGGCAACTACAAACATCCCGCGTACTTTAACTGCGTCTCCTGTTCTGCCCAGGATGCCTGTTATCTTGTGTGCGGTGCGCCCGCAAGGACACGGTTCGGTACTGTATGAAGACATGTCGCCGGTGCCAAAACGGATGAGTCCCCAGGATTTATTGTGAAGCGGTGTAACTACTATCTCCCCAACCTCTCCAGGCGGGAGCTGTCTTCCTGTTTGCGGGTCGACTATCTCCACGAAGTACTCGTCCATCATATGCATACCGGATTTTTCTTCACACTCATAGGCGATAGCTCCGCCGGGTTCAGTCACTGCGTATGCCTGAGATGTGTTTATCCCATACTCGCCTTCGAGAACCTTCCTCACCGAACTCGAAAGCATCTCACCGGTAAACCAGGCTTTCTTGACTGTAAAATCTCTATGAAAATTTAGACCCAGCTCCTCTGCCTTTTTAATGATTGTCATCAGGAAGGATGGTGTGCCTACGAAACCGGTCACTCTAAGGTCGCGCATTGCTTGTAATTGGATTTCAGTATTACCTACGCCGGTCACTACAACTGTTGCTCCGCAATGTCTCAGAGCCTCGTGGAAAAGAATACCAGCCGGCGACAGGTGATAGGTAAAAGTGTTGACTACCACATCGCCTTTCCTGAATCCGGCTGCCCAGAATGCCCGGGCAAACCACTTGATGCGGGAGAAGTGGAGCGGTTCATTTATCGGTCCAGGCGAGATAAACACCCGCTCCACTGCTTCTGGTGGAATAGCGAGAAAACCGCCATATGGAGGGTGTAATTTCTGCAGTTGGATCAGGTCGTTCTTACGCGTAATAGGTAGCTTACCGAGGTCTTCGTATGATCGAATATCAGATGGTTTGACGCCGGCTTTATCCATCATTTCACGTGCTGCAGGTGCGAAACGATAGGCATGTGACACCACCACGTGGAGTTTTTTCTCAAGGTTGGCGTGTCTTTCTCGAGGATGAATCGTTTCTTGATTGTCGTAGAAATTTCCCTGTTTCATAGCCATCGCTTACGCCTCTTGTAGTGTTTGACCTCACGATAGCTCTTACGTGTGCCTACTTTTGATAAGCCGATGTAGAATTCTTTGACATCCTCATTATTCTTCAAGAAATCAGATGAACCATCCAGTACAATACGACCATTTTCCATCACGTATCCATAATGGGCAATACTAAGAGCGATACGTACATTCTGTTCAACAAGCAATACGGATGTTTTAGACTCCGAATTGAAGCGATTGATTATATTGTAGATTTCTTCAACGAGTAACGGGGCAAGACCGAGTGATGGTTCGTCGAGCATCATCAATTTTGGTTTTGCCATCATCGCCCGTCCGATGACTACCATTTGCTGTTCGCCGCCGGATAAATAGCCTCCGATGTTGCGGCGCAAGTCTTTAAGGCGTGGAAAATATGAATACACCATTTCAAGGTCTTGTTTTACCACTGCACTGTCCGTCCTGTTAAACGCGCCGACCATTAAATTTTCCTCGGCAGTCAGATGTCCGAAGACGTGTCTGCCTTCAAGCGCCTGTATAATTCCCAGCTTGCCGATTTCCTCCGCATTTTTGCGGCCGATACGCTGTCCATTCCACTCGATGTTGCCGTCGGTAACATCGCCCTCCTCGGTTTTAAGAAGTCCCGAGATAGCTTTGAGCGTAGTGCTTTTGCCAGCGCCGTTTGCTCCCAGCAGAGCGACAATATTGCCGTCATCTATTTTGAGTGAGACACCGTGTAAGACACGGATCACGTTTAAATAAGCGACTTCTATATTGTTTAGTTTAAGCATGTTAATAAGCTTTCAGCGATCGACCTTTAGGATAATTCCGGGGAGGGACTCGGAGAAAAGCCCCTCCCCACCCTGCTACAGGCAATTTGACGTGTATTCAATCTCGTTAGCTATTTATCTCCGTATTTTTCATATTTTATTAACGGTGCTGCTTGCCAGTCACCAAGGGGTACAATTTTGCCGCCGGTGATTTGGTACATCCTCAAGTAATTGTTAAGGCGGTTATCGCCTGGTGTGTAGGTTATAGTACCGCCCTGTAAGCCTTCTACTTTATATCCTTTTACTTTCTGGATGCCCTGTTCTTCGACTGCTTTCCAGGCTTCCGCTCCACCCTTCGCGAGGACGTCATAGCCGACGTTCTTGACGGCAGTGGCTAATATTTCTCTGATAACCAAACAGGTTGACCAGGTAGACAGATAGTCCATATTACCGTAGTCAGCGGGATGGTTTTTCTGGCAGTATTCTTTTGCCTTGGCAATACCTGGGACATTGTCATCCCAACTGACCGTATGGAATACACCGTATACCCCTTCAACTTTGCTGGCTCCAGCAAGGTCGATCAATGATTTCGTAAAACTGGCAGATGCGCACATGATAGTCATCCCAGGATACATACCAAGTGAGTTGGCATCTCTGATAATTACAGCTGTGGATGCTGGGACTCCGGAGATGATCATGACATCAGGATCCTTAGTCCTGATTCTTGTCAGGCTATCAATCTCAGATGTTGTGCTGATTAGATGGTTTTCCTTTGCCACAATTTCAATTCCAAGCTCGGTTGCTTTTACCTCAGCCCCGTCCAGTGTCCCCTGTCCGACTGTTCCTGAAAGAAGGTGTAACGCCATCTTGGGCGCTCCTGTCCCCTTCCAGACATTTTCTTTGTAGTATTTGGCTAGCGCTACCCAGTCGTCACCGTAATCAGGGGTAGGCGCGTAGATATGTGATGCAGGATGCAGGTTCATTGTCGATATGAAGATGGCAAGTCCCGGGAATCCATTTTGG
>CAYHBE010000161.1:0-4521 GCA_964354765.1 uncultured Dehalococcoidales bacterium
GTTCTTACCCACCCGCCGTGGTGCCACTCACGCTTACGTGTACAGTGTCTGCATAACATCGGACAGATATCTGTTAGCACCATGAGTACACGGTCAGGATACCTGTGTACAAGTCCGGGCACGACAGAGTCACGTTTTTCCTCGAGCGGGTCCTCGCTGCCGAGCGTACCCATAGCAAGCTCATCCATACAGGGTATAGATTGCCTGCGGATAGGGTCAAATGGGTCATCAAGGTCGATTAACGACATATAATGGGGAGTAATCGCAAGCGGATACTTAGCTGTGACCAATCTGAGTTGTGCTTGTTCCTCGGATGTGAGGGAAATTAGGCGTGACAGTTCCTCAATTGTGGTAATCCTGTTACGGAAATGCCACTTCCAATCGTTCCAGTCTGAAGCTGAAACGTGAGTGAAGAGCCCGTTCCTTTGTGAGGCAAAGCGTTTACCTGGAGGCTCTTCGTCCTTTGCCTCAAGTTTGGTATGTTTGCTACTTGGAGGTTCTTCTTCTACCTCTTGGGGGATAGTTGTGGTGACCAATGTTGCCGATTTAGCCAATTTAAATTCACTCCTTCCGTTATGTTTTCAGATTAAGAACTACTAACGATAATGTTTATCGGCACACTAAAAGTAGTGTTATAAATCTATATAACATCTGATGGTATGGTTGTCAAGAGGCGGTCACGTATTGGTCGAAAAAATATTTTTTCCGGTTATTTTTCGGAGCCTATTTATTCTTTCTTCGGTTGAGCCGTCCCTTAATGTTGCCGGGTAGCTGTTTGATGCTTGAAAAACGAAATTCCGGACGTAGTAGTTCTTTTATTGGCACTGGTTTTACATCACGTACTTCGGAAATGCGCGGCAGCAATAGCGCTATAACCAATAGTCGAGATACCCCGGAGAGGAGGAAAATGGAAAGAAAATAGCTTCCTTTGATAAGAGGTAGATATTGAGCGACTAAACCACCAATCAGAGAACCGATGCTGACTCCCATGAATACCAGAGCATTGTAGAGGGCGATAAAACGGGTGCGGTTTTCACGGGGAGACGCGTCGTAGATAAAAATATTACTTGACAGCTGGAACCCAGCCCATGCGAATCCAGAGAAGATTTGCGCAAGAATTAACCACCATACCGCCCTACTCACCAGCCACAAGAGCGGGACGAATGGAATCATCAAAGCAGTGATCTTCAACACCCTCATACTGCCTGCTTTGTCTGTACGCCTACCCCACCATGTCATGAAAACAAGAGTTGTCGCCGCCGTAACTGAATTAATAAAAGTGTAAGTAATGTAGCTAAAATTTAGTTCTTGCAGCATGTATGGAGTAAAAAAAGGCCCTGAAATCAATGTCGTGAGGTTGATCAACGAACAAAAAATAATAAATCTACCTACGTTGGTAGAAAAGAGCCCTTTACTGATGAGTAGAATGCTGGTACGCTCTTCTTTTCTGTATGTGGCTAATATCGGTTCCTGCATTTGCGAGAGGAAATAAAATGAAGCAAGACGCGAGGCGATTGCCCCGGCGAAAATAATCGCGAAAGCAAGGTTCGTGTTTCCCGTAAGCAGTTGAAGGATGCCTCCAGCGATATATGAGAAAGTCATTGACACAAAACCCATGATACGGTTGCGGTTCCCGAAAAATCGACCGCGTATTTCTTGCTGAACCAGGTCCGCCATCATGCTGCCCCACGGCGGATTTGACATCGAGTCGAAAGCCGTTCCGAGTGTTTGAAAAAGAATCAGCCACCATACCTGATTGCTGTGAATGAAAAAAGGGATGAGTAAAATCGGGAGCCACATCAAGGCGTGTAAGAAGACTGCCGGAAGGATGAATCCTTTTCGACTGCCTGCTCTTTCAGAGAGTGTGGGGGCAGCGAGTTGTGCCAGTGACATGGTGAAATTCGGGATACTTGAAAGCAATCCAATTTGGGCTGTCGTAGCTTTCATGGTGAGAGCATACGGCGTAATGTAATTTAAAGTGAGTCCCTGCATCACGGAATAGGCAGTGCCATCAAGCACGCTGTTTTTCAAACTTTTCTTGACTTGTTCGTCAGTGAGTATCGATGGATCACTGCCATCTGGTACGGGTTTCTTAAATTCAGTGGAGATTGAAATTCACCAACCTTAAAAACTCAAACAGGATAAAATTAAAGAGAAGTTAGAGATGCTTGTTTCATAGTAAACTGCATAACATATTTTAATGTAAGAAAAACATCGGAACAAGTGATTATCAATTAAAGACAATTACAAAAATTCTATTTTCATGCCTGTGTTTGGTCGGATCGAAATTATTTACTGACTATTTCCCAGGCATGCGTCTTTAGAGAGCGGTCTCCCGCGAGCATCGTTTCCAGTGTTTTTGTTGCATCGTTAAAATCAGAACGTATCGCGTTGTTTTTACGTCTGCGTATGTCGTTAATAAAAGCTTCTAATTCAATCATATGATAATCGGTATCAGGCAACTGCAAATGGACGGTTTCTTCTCCAAAATATCCTTCGAGACGCTTTCTCGCATAATCGACCAGCAATCTCCAATCGACGCCAAATAGTTCGATCTCCCAGTTAAACACCGTCGTCGCAGTGCTGTCCGCGTGGGTTCCGAGCGCTCCATTCGCGAACTTATATGCTAACACCATCGTATCTTCAGAGTCGAATTTTCGCAGCTCGTGTTTAACAATTCGATCGCCCTGAGCGAAAACGTGAGTGATATCTCCCACCATGTAGCGTGCTTCGTCGATCATGTGGAGTGTCTGCTCAAGAAGCGGTCCTCCGCTGTGTTTTTTCCGTAAGAACCACAGTGGCATATCAAAATTTAAATAGTAACCTGTCGTGGTAACGCTTCTAACCTGTGTGACACGCTTTCCTGCTATTAAAGACTTAGCTTTCTGTGTTATGGGAGCATATCGTAAATGAAAACCCACCGCATTTACCACTGATGATTTACCGGCGGCGTTACATAAAGATTTTGCTGAGTCAATATCGAGCGCAATTGGTTTTTCAATAAGAACACCTTTGCCAACCTTGATAGCGGTCAGGGCATCATTTCCGTGTTCCGAAGGTGGTGTGGCTACAATTATTGCGTCTATGCCTGCTTCTTTGACCAACGTCTCTGAATCCGGATAGGCGGTTGCCTTTAATTCATTGGCAAGGGTACTTGCCCGCTTTTTATTCGTATCCGCTACAGCTGTGACCTTAATTCCCTGGATTCCGGTGCAATTCCTCGCGTGTTTCTGCCCCATCTGTCCGCATCCAACTATACCGATTTTCAAAAATCGCTTCGATTCGTTCGGTTTTTTAACATCAGGCATAAAGAAATGACCTCCTGAAAAATGTCGACCGTTGATTATTTAACGACCTTTAATTGACTGTTCAACCTGGCGATATACATTCAATGTTTGATCGGCTGTCTTTTGCCATGAGAAAGACATACATTGCATCCTGCCTTTACTCACCAGGTTATTTCTTAGGCTATCGTTGGTTAATAGGAGCTTTACAGATGAATAAATATCCCTTACATCATTAGGATTAATGAGCAGTGCCGAATCCCCGGCAACTTCCGGAAGCGATGACACGTTCGATGTAATAACCGGACAGTCGCAAGCCATCGCCTCGAGTACTGGCAGCCCAAACCCTTCATATAGTGAGGGATAAACAAGCACCCTGGCTGAAGTATAGTAAGCTGAAAGCAGATCATCGCTTATCGGATCGACGAAAATAACTTCAGAATCCAGTCCTAACTCTTTTATTTTTTGGAGAGTAACATCGCGGAACGCATCTGATCTTCCGGGATCGCCGCATTTTATTAGTTTGAGATCGGTAAAACCGGGAACTTTTTTAAGCTCAGCAAAAGCTTCGAGAAGCCTACCCAGGTTTTTTCGCGGTCTTTCCGAACCCACGTACAGGATGTAGGGGGAGGATAAAATTGGTTGGTAAGTAGGTTTAAAAGACTCATGATTAACACCATTGTAAACGACAGTGATTTTATCTTCAGGAATTTGAAGGTATTTCAATAGATCTTTTTTAGTATTTTCTGAGACAGCAATGATGGCTTCGGCTTTTCGAATAGCTTGCGCATCTTTTTTCAGCGAAACTTCTTCACCAGCCTCCTGGGTGGAAAATGGGAAACATATTCGTTCGAGGTCATGGACAGTAACAATGAAAGGAAGTCCAGCACACATCGAGATTCGACCGAAGTGCTGGTTTGTGTAGTGAACGGTGTCGTTTAAATTTTTCAGGTAATCTACCAGCCAGTAACCGTCAAGTTCCAGTTTGTAGCGTCCGGTTCGGACGTTCGTAACCGGTAACAGCTTGGCGAGTTCCTGGCTGTATCTGTCTATTCCCGAGTTTTCTGTTGTGCAGATTAATACCGTCATCAGTGAATCCGTTTGAATAATGAGCCTTACTTTTTAAAGCCAGTGTTTTTCTTGTTTAAAGCTTCTTTTATTACTTCGTCCAGAGTGTCGACCACCCTGTTCAACTCTTCCACTTTCATTTCAGGCCAGAACGGAAGAGACAATAGTT
>CAYHBE010000162.1:0-4512 GCA_964354765.1 uncultured Dehalococcoidales bacterium
GCTCCCCGATCTCATCGCTGTTCTTCCAGACACCCGCCGCCAGACCCGCCAGGTAACAGGTTCCCAGCGCCGTGATGTCAGGTATTCTCGCACGCTGAACGGGAATCCCTAAAATGTCCGCCTGGAACTGCATCAGCAAATCATTCACACTTGCCCCACCGTCGACTCGCAAGACAGGGATCTTCAGATGGGCATCGTTGCTTATAGCTTCGACGACATCCCGCGTCTGGTAGGCAATCGCTTCCAGTGTAGCCCGCGCCAGGTGCCCAGCCGTCACACCCCTTGTGATCCCGATAATAGTGCCTCTTGCGTACATATCCCAGTAAGGAGCGCCCAGACCTGCCAGCGCCGGCACAAAGTACACGCCTCCGTTATCCTTCACCGAGCGCGCCAGGGTTTCGCTTTCCGCCGCTGTCTTGATCAGTCCCAGCCCGTCGCGCAGCCACTGCACGGCAGCCCCGGTTATGAAAATGCTCCCTTCTAAAGCGTATGTCATGCGCCCGTTCAATCCCCACGCAATCGTGCTCAGCAGACCGCTTTTTGAAAGCACTGGAGCGCTGCCGGTATTGATCAGCAGGAAACTCCCCGTCCCATAGGTGTTCTTACCCATGCCGCGTTTGTAGCATGCCTGGCCGAAAAGGGCTGCTTGTTGGTCGCCCGCAATTCCGCCAATCGGTATCTGTCCCTCGCAAAGCAGTCCGGCGATGGTATTTCCGTAAAGATAGCTCGATGGCATCACATTCGGTAGAATCACCTGAGGGATGTTTAAAACGGTCAGCATATCATGGTCCCATGTCGCTGTCCTGATGTTAAAGAGCATCGTCCGACTGGCGTTACTGTAGTCAGTGATGTGCAAAGCCCCGCCCGTCAGGTTCCAGGCAAGCCAAGTATCGACTGTGCCGAAAAGTAAGTCGCCTTCTTCCGCCCGACGCTGCCCATCTGGAATGTTGTCCAGTATCCACCGGACCTTGGTCGCCGAAAAATAAGCGTCGATGGTCAAACCTGTCTTCTCACGCACCGTTTTAGGATCGATTTTCCGCTTCAGTTCCTCGCACATCTCCGCCGTCCGACGGCACTGCCACACGATCGCGTTATAAACCGGCTTCCCTGTTTTCTTCTCCCAGACGATGGTCGTCTCACGCTGATTCGTAATTCCCAACCCGACAATTCGCTTCGAGGAAATCCCGCTTTTTTCGACCGCTTCTTTAAGTACTGCCACTGAATTTTCGAAGATTTCCGCTGGCGCTTGCTCGACCCATCCCGGCTGAGGGTAGATCTGGTGAATCTCGCGGTAAGCCCTGCCCACGATGTTGCCTTCAGCATTAAACAATAAGGCGGTACTGCCTGTCGTGCCCTGGTCAATTACGAGGACGTATTTATCATTCATAGTCTAGATTGTTCTCCGGCAAATTTTTTTACATTATAGTTTACAACGAGCATTTTGTCACTCAAAAAGTCATTGCGAGCGGAGCGTGGCAATCTCAGGGTGGGGAATTAAACAACACAACTCTCCTTTGAATTGAACCTTCTCTTGAAGACGGTCTTCTGTTAGCCTAATATAGAGGAACATCACGGCTTTTATTTGAGCATGAAATACAGAACCCATATATGGAAAATCCGACGGTATGAATAAATTGTTCAAGATTGGTTTAAACCTTCTTTTGTTGGCGGTACTATGCCTGTCAAATGTTATCGGTACTTCTCCTGCTCAAGCCGCTCCAGCCATAACTCAAGTAAAGGAGCTAAACATTGTATTTCTTCACGGCATGGGCGGCACTTCCTGCACACCCCAGTTGTTGTCAGATTGGATTATAAAGCGATTACCGAGCTATATCTACATCTACGAACAATCACACCCTGGCATCGAGATCCAGGTGAATACTTTATTGAGATGTTACCCACCTTACCTGGATATCGATTCCTGGGCAGATAACGTTGCCACAAGCATAAATACTAATTTCGAAGGGAAGAGCAATCTTATACTCATCGGGCACAGTATGGGTGGTAAGACAGCCTTGTACTCGGTTGCGAATAATATCGGAGGTATTGGTGATAAAGTCGCCGCGGTAGTAACCATTAACAGTCCGGTTAAAAACCTTAGCAGCTATTATGCGCCTGGTGGGGGTCCGGTATTGAATTACTGTCGTACCGGATTGCTGGGCTCTGACGAGGGAGTCTGTTCCTCGGTGACCAGTTATGATAGTTCCCGGGATGGTAAATGGGTGGGTGAAAATCGACACTGGCTTGCTTTCATTTCGGCCGAAAATGCTCCGCTCAGTACTCAATTCGACCGTTCCGGGGTTGATGCCTGGCCGCGAGATATGGATGATGGGATCGTCCCGATTTCAGCCCAATATGCTGACGGGGCGGATGTTATTTACTACGGAGAGCAGCCGCATAGCGCCCTGGGTATTTCTGATAACGTCGCAGAGTTTATGGCTGACCAGATTATTCGATATATCTTCGGACTACCCATAGACTGCAGTGTGTTTTCTGATAGCGGCAATTTCAAACATGATGCAGACTGGTTATTAGGCACTGACCACTGGGATGAGTTGGTCGGCGAAGAGGTTGCGATAACGGGCGTAATCAGGCATAAGAACACTTCTTTCAGCTTATGGAAAACATGGGAAGATGAGGTTGGAGAAATGATTCCCGAAGCGCAGCGGAGCAGCCTTCTTGTAGAGCAATTGTCTTTTCCTTTGCTTACGTCGGTCAGCCAGATCAATTGGGTAACTCCCGGTGAACCCCAGGATTGCCGCCTGAACCTCGACCTGAGTGCGGCACCCAGAACAACGGTAGAAGTCAGATGGACGGTTTATAAGGCAATTTTACTACCCGAGGGGAAAAAACGAGCCTATTATGAATTGCATATCACCGACGGTACTCCGCTCGTCGGCATTACCCAGATACAATGGTCGAGCAGGGACACGCGTGATTTGAGACTCAGGGTATGGTCTGAAGCACAAAGTCCATTTCGCTGGTTCTCAGCAGAATGGAAGGTATTTTATTTAGAAAGCCGGCACAGAAATGTCATTGCTGAGATGCGCTGATCATTCTTCCTAAGTCGAAGCCGATTCTAACGTTGCTTCTGACTGTTTTGACTGTATTTGATGCCGCTGGTGCGTCGCAGCGTTTTGCAGAATGAGTCCGGGTAATGCGAGTAATACTCCAACAAACCACTGACGGCTGGTAACTGTCAATACGATCCCGACAACGATAAATGCCATACCAAGAGCCCATCCTGCCCAGCTGGATATACGCGTAGCTTTTTCAAAATTTCCAGTCATCTTCCAGAGAATCGAATTCAATATTCTACCTCCATCAAGAGGAAGACCGGGTAATATGTTGAAAATAGATAGCATAAAGTAAATGAATGCCAGCCATTGGATGAAAACATAGACCATAATACTTCCGGTTTGAGCCAGCACCTGGTAGGCAGTAAACAATATTCCGGCTAAAAACAGGTTGATAAGGATGCCTGAAACGGCAAGTAATAATTCTAAGGTGGGAAAGGTGGTGGTTTGTTCCATCTCAAGCACTCCGCCGATCGCAAAAATAGTTTCACTCTTTACAATTGCACCCCGCCGTATTGCGAGCCAAACAATTATGAAGGTACGGATGATAAGAGTAAGAAGAAAAATAATGCTGGCAACAATGCCGAGAGTCACCCTTTGTAAAAAAGGGTAACTGGTAGAAAATTGCGTTATGACGGCCGCTGTCATAAAAATGAATATAGCAATCCACGTATAATGGAATCTGATCCTCACTTTATGAAGAGCTGCAACACTCTCTTTGAAACCCATCGCTGTACTTCCAACGAAAATAATATCGAAGGTGTTTACTGGCATTTTGACCAGTCTGCATAAGACTGTCAAGTCCTACCATGAATAAGTTCGGATTCTTATAAGACTGTATAATCTACACTTGGAGTGCCTCAAAATCAGAATTCTAAGTGAAGTACATTTGAATCTTTATACAATTTGACAAGATGCTCGATTTACGCTATTCTAGGCGTTGGGTATTTTTGCCTACTGAACGTTTGGTAGCTAATTAACAATATTATTCTTTACTGATCCGGAAATAAACGCAAAGGGATATTGAAAAGTTAATAAAAGTACAAACAAGACAAATATTTTCTCTTGGTGCTATAATTGGAATCGTTCTGCGTTTACAAATAGTCGTATCAGAACTGCCGTAAAAAAATATTTAACTCAAACAGAATACTTCTTGAACAACAACAAAAATAACAAGGGAGGACGTTTAAGCCGGCTGAAACATCGGGATTATTAATAAAATAGAGGGTCTCGGCGCGGTCCCTCATTGTGAAAATAATTAGCAGAACTCTCGTTATCATCCCACGACACTTGAATAATTAATTCAGTGTTGGTTGTTATTGTGATGAATTCGTTTTTTCAATCTTATTAGGACAATAACAGTCAGAATTCATGTCAAATTTAAGAATATAAAGAAATAGGAGGAATCATGATTCGGACAGCGGAGCAATATGTA
>CAYHBE010000163.1:0-4501 GCA_964354765.1 uncultured Dehalococcoidales bacterium
GAAGGAGTTACAGCAACGCCATCTTTTGGCGCGGAGCGGCGGGGTGTTCCAGTAAGTGCGGCAACGCGTTTTTCAATTGCACCTATCCGTATACTTTCCCAGGTCGTCGAGCCTGATATAGTTGTGGTGCTCGACCAGACTTTGCTTGCATACAAAGACACTATTGATGGATTAAAAGATGGCGGCTTGCTGGTTGTCAATTCAGACCAGGGTCCTGAGGATATCGGATTTAATGGCAGATTTGATATTACCACGGCGGACGCAACGACAATCTGCCACAATCTGGGGCTGATCGCAGCTGGAATAACCATGGTCAATATCGCTATCCTTGGTTCATTAGCGCGCGCAACGAAATTGGTAGATATGGAAAATCTAGTTAAGGTCATCAAAATGAGATTTAACGGACATGTATTAGATACTAACTTGAAAGCTATCAATAAAACTTACCAGATAACTAAAATTGGAAGACGGAATCATGAAGACTAGGGACTGCGGGAATATCTGTGGCGAATCATCGCCGGGTATTGGAGAAGCTGGAAGGACTGGTGAGTGGCGTACCGTTCGTCCCGTTATCGATCGCAAGAAATGCCTGCCCGCGAAGTCGAATAAATATTCTTGTTTTCAATGCTGGTTATATTGTCCTGAAGCGGTTATCAGCCGCACAGTGCTGGTAAATATAGATTACAACTACTGTAAAGGATGCGGTATTTGCAGCCAGGTATGCCCTGCAAACGCAATCATCATGACGCCCGAAGGTTGAGCAAGTGGCGATTAGTAAAAAACAACATAAAGAAACAAAAATATTGGACGGCAACCAGGCAGCAGCTCTCGGGGCGAAGTTGAGTCGAGTGCAGGTGATTGCCGCTTACCCGATTACGCCGCAAACGCCAGTAACAGAAAATTTATCCGAATTTGTGGAAAAAGGTGAATTAAAAGCAGAATATGTGGCAGTCGAAAGCGAGCACAGCGCTCTCGCCGTTTGTGCCTCGGCGTCAATGGTCGGAGCGCGGACTTTTACCGCGACCAGCTCGCATGGGCTTGCCTATATGCATGAGATGCTGCACTGGACGGCGGGTGCCCGGTTACCGGTCGTCCTGGCATGTGTCAACCGTGCTATCGGCGCACCTTGGAATATTTTAAATGACCAGCAGGATTCAATCTCGCAGCGCGATACTGGCTGGATACAAATCTATGCTCGTAACAACCAGGAAATAATCGATTCGATGATTCAAGCCTACCGCATTGCCGAGCAAGTATACGTACCAACAATGGTCTGTTACGACGGTTATCTGTTATCACATGCGCAAATGCCAGTGATTGTGCCCTCGCAGGATGAGGTAGACAAATTCTTACCCGTGTATCGACCTCACACGATACTTGACCCCGAAAATCCTAAAAACTACAACCTCGTGACATTGGCGAATCCACGTTTGAATGCTGATGGAGTACTCTGTCACGGCTACATGGAAATTCGTCAACTGCTGCACGAAGCTTTGCAAAATTCACTTGAGGTGATATCCAATACGGGACGTGAATTTCAGACAATTTTTAATCGTGATTATGAAAACTATTTCTGGAGCGACGGCGTGTCTGAATCCGATACCGTGATTGTCGCGATGGGAAGCTTGGCAATGGAATCTCTTGTCGCCAGGGAAATTTTACAGCAACAGGGTCATGGTGTGGGTGTCCTCGGTATCCGCGTTTTTCGTCCTTTCCCAAAAGTCGCTCTGAGCAAGGCTCTGAAAGAAAAAAAGCGGATCATCGTTTTTGATAAGGATATTTCCTATGGAAATGAAGGGGCTTGCTGCACTGAAATAAAAGCCGGCTTGTACGGATGTGGTTCGAAGGCAATTGTAAAAAATTTTATCGTTGGTCTTGGCGGTCGAGATGTGAGCGCACGCGAGCTCGCGGCATCTGTGAAGCGCACTTTGAACGGGAAATCTGCTGTCAATGCTGACCCCGAATGGTTAAGCCAACTCTAGGAGCCTGATTACATGAAAGCCACGGCTTTAAATATCCCTGAAAAAGAATATATCCTGCCAGGTAATCGCACTTGCCCGGGATGCTCTCTTTCCCTGGCTTACCGTCATATCCTGAAAGCCCTGGACGGCAAGGCAATCGTGACTGTGCCTGCAAGTTGCCTGACAGTGCTTCACGGTATGTATCCGATAACTTCAGTGCTCGTACCGTGTGTGAATACTCCCTTTGCGTCAACCGGAGCTTCAGCCACCGGACTCGCCGCTGGATTAAAAGCGCTAGGCAAAAAGGATTTGACAGTTCTGGCGATAGCTGGAGACGGTGGCACTCATGATATCGGCATTCAAGCATTGAGCGGAGCAGCCGAGCGTCAAACTGATTTTCTTTATGTTTGCTACGACAACGAAGGGTATATGAATACCGGTAACCAGCGCTCCAGTTCAACCCCGAAAGGCGCAATCTCAGGCACCACGCCGGTACTTGGAAAACAGCAGAAACAAAAAGATATCGTCGCCATTATGGAAGCACACGAACTGCCTTATTTAGCGACAGCGAGTGCCTGTCATCCGCTCGACCTCTATGAGAAAGTGAGAAAAGCCAGGACGGTCAAAGGGACCAGGTTTATGCATGTTTTCACGCCGTGTCCTCCAGGATGGCGATATGATTTCAGCGACACAATTAAAATCGGACGATTAGCTGTGGAAACAGGTTGGACGGTACTCTATGAGATCGAAAAAGGTATCTTCCGATTAACTGATGCCAGCGAATCATTAGCTAAAAAAGGAGCGCAGCTAAGACCACTTAAGGAATTTCTTGTTTTGCAGGAGAGATTTAGAAATCTTACCGACAAGCAGATTCAGGAATTGCAGGAGCAAATAAACTTTCGATGGCAGAAATGTCTGGATAGAGAACACTGCACGAAGGTGTAACCGGAGAATGTAATGGAAATTATGGTTGAGGATAAAGATATCCGGATTGAAAAGCTCGATCCAGGCGGGAGTCAGTGGGCTAACTCATACCTGGTAACCTGTCATAAATCAGGAGAAAGCGTTCTGATAGATACACCTGGAAATCTTCAAAAAATGCTTTCACAGATCAAAGACAAGAAGATCAAATACATCTTGATGACGCACAATCATGGCGACCACACCGGATCACTTAAAGGATTAAAAGAGACATTAAGAGTTACTGTGGCCGGACATGATCTCGATGCTGCCAGGTTTCCGGTACCGCTGGATATAAAGCTGAACGATGGCGATAAAATGACCTGCGGTAAGCTCGAAATCACGGTTTTACATAATCCTGGACATACCAGAGGCAGTATCTCTTTCATGGTCGGAAAATATCTGCTGGACGGCGATACCCTCTTTCCGCACGGACCTGGGTGGACGGCTAATCATGCAAATTTTGAACAGGAAATACAGTCGCTACAAGCGAAAATTTTTGTTTTACCAGATGACACACAGGTCTACCCCGGCCACGGCGATCCAACTGTTTTGGGTAAAGAAAAAGAAGAGTTCAAGATATTTTCCTCGCGTTCCCACCGCCCCGATCTCTGCGGTGATGTATTGTGGCTGCAGGATTAGAAGAGTGACCAGTTAAGAGTTTTTGTTTTAACATCAACCTTCGACTGCTCACTGTAAAGTATGAAATCGGTTATCTCCCAATATCCACTCTATGAAACGACTCAACGTATTCCTGTCCGATGTCAGCGGCAGCCCGGTAACGCTCGCGGATGCGTTTCTCCATCTCGGTCACATTAAATTGACTCTGATGGCACATCAACGCGGCAATTTTTTGCTCAATAGTTTCGGAGATATCAATCCGATGGTTAATGTCGGGAGAACCCCAAAAAAATAATTCCTTGACTTTATGGGGTAAATATCCCTGCTCGTACAAATCGGGATATGCATGGACATCACGGGCGTAGGGAAAAACTGCGTCGAGAACGACCTGTCCTGTGATGCGGTGGTCGCGGTGCCAGATATATTTTCGGTAAGGGTCGGAACTTGCTACAACGTCAGGTCTGTAAAGGCGGATCAAACGTACCAATTCTTTGCGGAATTCAGGAGTGTCTTCAATACCTTGGTCTTGCAACCGTAAAAAGACAACTTCTCGGACACCCAAAATTTTAGCAGCTGCTTGTTGTTCTTTCTCCCTGATTTTTGCTAATACCGGCGGTTTCAGATCAGGGTTGCTGGTGCCCTTATCTCCGCTGGTACACGAGACATATACGCACGGTTTGCCTTCGCGCACCCACTTCGCCACAGATCCCGCCACACCAAACTCGGCATCATCGGGATGTGGAGATACGACAAGACAATAGACTGGTTCAACATTTTCCATAAATCGCTCACTTTCGAATATTTAGTGAAGTTTGATGCTGCATTGTTGAAGCTGGACTTCAACACCGCCCAGGTGATATTTATAGCGTTCGGCGCCTTTCAGGAAATCGAACTTCTTTTTTCCACGCTCGATGCAATCTTTTATTAACAGTGTTTTAGACAGGATCCCGACACTTAGA
>CAYHBE010000164.1:0-4463 GCA_964354765.1 uncultured Dehalococcoidales bacterium
TGGAAGCGGAAAGGTTTATGCCGTTTTCCGCGGCGCGGGTGATCAGGTTGGCCGGAGCCACGGTCTTCATGTCTGTCGCCCGTTCGCCTTTAGCCTGGTAACTCGAGATAAGGATCAGGTTGACCCCTGCTTCCTTGTATCTGCGGAAGAGTTCGGGGAAGCGCATGTCGAAACAAATAGTGAGTCCCACTTTGAAATCCTTAATCCGCGCCGTAACCAGATGGTTACCCGGGGCGTAGAACTCCATATCCGTATTGGTGAGAAAAATCTTGTCATAACGGCAGGTTTCCTCTCCACGCGGGTTTACCAGATACAGGCTGTTGAAAGGCTTATCCGGACAGCCGCTGAAATGAGTGCTGCCATAAACAAGCCATACCCTACATTTTCCGGCCAGTTCTCTCAGCCTCCCATTCGCCTCCTCCAGCAAACTGCGATCTATCTCTTTAACATCTTGCAGATGAATACTGTAATAGCCGGTGAGTGCGGCTTCCGAAAAATGAACCAGCTTAGCCCCGGAACTGGCCGCTTTCTTAATCCAGAATTCCATTCGCCGCAGGTTGTGAACAATATCCCCGGTCAGCGGGAATTGCACGGCTGCTATTTTAAGTGTGGACGAACTCATTAGGCAGATAATTCCTGACGGATTTGTTGCTACATTTAGTCGTGCTTATCGAATTTTACTATTACTACTCAGGTCATATTATAGGTTGCATTTTCGGGCGATACGGTAAATCTCATAACGCAATAAATTACAATGTACTAAAAGCAAATTTTGAGATTGAAGCAAATGCAATCTATTTTGTGCCCTCCTTAGTAATTATAAAAAACTCTGTTTACATTCCTTAATGAGTCGAACAACTGGTAAAAAATTTAACAGAAAAATAAGGATTTATTTCTTGACAAAAAAATAATTTAGAATAATCTTCAACTGACTTGAATTCCGGTAAATCGATAAGAAATACATCCGCTATAAGCTCATTTTTCAGATCATATCCTGTCCCCGATACAAATTTAAAACTTTGGTAATTTTCCTGTTTTCATGGACTACACAAATTACAGCTCATAAGGTTTTTACATACTTACTTATGAGGAACATTGGATGTAAAAATATTGCATTATTCCCGGTAACCTGTTTGCAATTTGATGTTAAACGCATATTGGAATATCTGTTAATATCAGGAGGTGCTTTATGGTTAGACATTTGTTTAAAATTCGGTCTTTAGTTCTTGGACTTTTGGTGACTACGGCAGCATGGAGCAATGAACCGAAACGCGAGATTTATGTTGTCAACACGGAGACCCCAGCAATATCCATTGTAGATAAAACAACATGGACTAAGATTGGTGATATTCTTTTGGATCCTGAACCTACGTATTCAATAATCAGTCGCGACAATCATTATCTGTATGTGTTACATTCAGGACAGTTGCGGTCGGATGGCACGTTGCAGGAAGGATTATCAACCCTATCGATAGCTGACCTTGAAAAACGTGAAGTAGTTAAGAAAATCCCTCTGGCGTGGAACACGACTAGCATGACCATGTCGGGAAACGGGCAATACATTATTTGTGTAAGCCAAGGCAAGATAGGCAAGAAAAAGACGCCGGAAGAATACGGTTCGGTCTTTGTTATTGACACACAGAAAAACGATGTTGTGGCCACGCTTCCGGCGGGACGATTGGGTATTGAAGTCGCAATTGCCGCAGAACTTTCGCGGATTTTTGTGCTCAGCTTTGGGGAATCACCTAAAAAGAAGGAAGCTCCTTATATCAAGCCAAAGGTAACAATTTTCGACATAAATCAAGAAAAGCCGTTGGCTGATATCGAATTTGAAAGAGCCAAGAAAATTGCATTATCCCAAAATAACAAATGGTTATACGTACTTGATCCCGGTACCCCCTCGAAGAAGCCAAAAGAACACAAAAACGGCATCGTTCACGTGATAGATGTTGAGGCAGCGCAACTGGTAAGTGCTCATGAAGTAGGCACGATGCCGTATGAGCTGATAATAGACCCCAAAGCAGATGATGTATTAGTCCTGGCTCAAACGACATATAAGGATAGGCATGGTCTAGTGTACCGTCTTCATGGCAACCAAAAACCAGAGGCCATTGGAACCGGAATGAATCTTCGTTTTGTCAGTCGATTTGAGGATCAACCCGGTTTCTATGCTTTTGCGAACGAAGATATGCGTTTTCTGCCTGATCATGACAGCACTAGCACTTCTTTGGTTCCGCTCAATCCAAAGAAATCGAAACAGCCGGACATAAAAAAACTTGATGGGAACCCTGGTGAAGTTTTTTATTTACCTAATCAGAAGAAAATGGTCATGACGATATGTAAGGAAAACGGCGAACCGACTAGCAAGGTGGCTATAGTCAACCTTGCTGAGAACAGGGTTGAGTATGTGATCAAAACCGGGCGTGGTGGTATTAAGTTCGGCAAGTTCATGGGCTCAATGACCCTATCAGTTGCCGCGACCACCTTGAGCTACTATGGAGGCTACGCTTCAGCACAGGCCACCGGCTCACCGTTCTTTTTCTATAATACTTATTGGTTCGGTCCGGCCGCACCGAACCTGGAACTCACCTCAAGCGCTGATGGTAAATATGTCTATTCGCTGAACACACAGACCAATGACATTACGATAATTAACTCACAAGATGGAACCGTACTCGATAAAATCGCAGTGGGGGGAGGATGCCGCAGGATCGGGCTTACGCCGGGTGGTAGATTTATCTATTCCCATACTGACGGGCAGATCGACCTGATCGACACACAAACGAACAAAAAGTTTCTTGAACATCATGTACAAGATGGCACTATCAAAAGTTTACATTTGCTGGAGGCTGATCGACGGATGGTCGCATTAACAAGCAAAGCTTTGCTTGTATGGGATGTGGAGAAAGGTACCCTTGAAAATACAGTGGTCGGTTTTGCTGGGCCATACTTATTAGTGGAACCTTACTAGTTAGTGGAACCTTACTAGAAAGAGGTTAAACCATAGATTTACTTGATTGATTTGGATTTGGATTATTCAACGATTAAGCTACCTATACGGCTGAGCACGCGAAAACAATGGAAGAGTACCGTCGCGGAACATACTTATCTTAATTATTTCAAACCGGAAGGGCGGTCGCCTTATTTGACAGGCGGGATAGGATTTTCCTCCTGTGGAGCGCCATTTGAAGAAGGCTCGGAATCATATTACGGAGCGGGTATTGCGCTGGGAGGCGGTTATGAATTCTCCAAACATTGGAGCGTGAAAGGGAATTTCACCTGGGGAAATCCTGAGCACGTGAGTGCGCTGGCTTTCCGGTTTACAGTGAATGCTCTGGCATACTGAGTTTAATGGTTCTTCGGGAATGAGAAAGAGCGTCTATTCATCCGCTGCACCGCGGACAGCACTTAAGCCATCCGAAATAGCGGTGGCCACAGGAAGGACAGGTGCGTAAGATCCTGCCGGCCAGGTGTCTGGCCAGCCCGGCGAGTGTACGTGGCCCGCTCACGGACAAAACCATGACTATGGTGACCAGGGTAAGGACAGCACAGAGGATCAAAAGAGAAGATAATTTAATCGTTCCCTGGACAGCTATATAGGAAAGCATGAGGGCAATAATAAAAGCCCAGGCCAGGCGCAGACGTATTCTTTCAGGAATGAGGCGCCAGAGTCGCTTTAAAGGGTAGAAAATAGTTTTCAGGAGGAAGGCGGTCAAATCCACGAGGGAAATCAGAGCAAGAGGCAGAATTCTGCCGAAAAATGATTTCACACCCCGACCAAGAGCGAGAACCAGGATCCGTCCAGTAGTGACCGGCAAGAGCTCCCCACAAAAACCACAGCGTACCCTGACTTTTTTCCCGGTGACCAGGCGCAGGCGGTTTTGGGCGCCGCAGGAAGGGCAGCGCATGAGCATTTTGATTTGGACCATGAGCAGAGGGATGGTTTATTGTCTGGAATCCAGGGGTGGCAGCCTGGTACCGTCATACGGGCAGAACGACCAATCCACCTGCATGGGTTTGAAGCATTTCCCGCAGCGGTTGATCCTGCCGGAGTAACGCTCGATAACTGTCTGCACTCTTTTAAGTAAAAGAGTGGGGATGATTGGCTTGGGGATATAATCCACAACTCCCAGGCTGTTGGCTAACCTGACAAATTCCTCATCGCCGGGAAGATAGAGAATCACTACCGGAATATTGCGGGTTGCCTCTCCCTGGGTAAGCTTCTTGCAAATCCCGCAGCCTTTTTCAAACTCATCCGACAAGTCGATGAGGATAAGATCGGGAGATTCACGCTCGGCGGCTTCGATGCCATCTTTGACATTTTCCGCAGAGATAACACTGTAATTCTCGCTCAAGATCATCTTGCAAAAAGCGATTATCTCTTTGCTGTCATCGATGACCAGGATTTTCTTCTGCAGCAATTTTTTATCCTCTGGTTTAAATCCCCCGGGGGCGGAAAGTCA
>CAYHBE010000165.1:0-4419 GCA_964354765.1 uncultured Dehalococcoidales bacterium
CGATAAATTTCGTTGAGCTGGTAGAAGCAATGCCATTTTAGGAGAAGATCGCGACCAAAGAATAACAAATACTCCGCTCTCACCTGTTTGCTCAGCGGCCTGAAGACAGAGCATTCAAAATCCGACTTCTGCGAAAGGTTTATGAGAAAAGCAGGCTAGGCGTATTGTGGAACCTCGACATTGAATCCCAAATATTTCTCAAGAGCTTCTCTAACGCTATCAAGCACTAGACCTGAAGTGATCGTCACATGGTGTCTGTGGCCAGCGCTGCCCAGATAAAGCAGCAATTCCTGGAGATGGTCTATCTCTGCAACACCGGCGCACCCGAAATACTCCTCAGGAATCCGATCCTCCGTAAAGCGTCCTTCTCCCAGATACATTCGCACCTTGCCCTGCTCGGTCATTATATTGCCGAAGGTGAAATCCGTCGGGGCGATACGTCCAACCACGCAACCGATTCCTCGGCCATCTCCAATGCTATTCCTTAGAATCTCGTGGTCAGAGATGCGGCCCCCTTCGCTCATCAAGCTATGTGGAACGTTTCCACAGTGAAAGAGAATGCACTTATTCTCTTCCTCTCCATAGTTGTTGTTCCAATCGAGGATCATGGTCGGCTTACCCGAAGCCAGTCCAAGCGCGCGCATGGCAATCGCACTTCCAGTGTCGACCTCACAAGCGGCTGGAATGCCTCGCTCCGTCAAGTCCCCGGTAATCAAGCAGGGTGATATGCCAAATTGAACCTGTATCTCATTCCAGCACCTAAGACTCAGCGCATCCAGTCTGTGGCGAGCTATCATCTCATCCAAGATTACCCCAAGTCTAACAAGCCCATCAAAGGCGTGCTTTGGAACATCTTTCCACGAATATGAGCGCTTTAGGTAGTCCAACTTCTTTGCGTATGAATCGCTCTCAGTTGAAAGGCGACGCATTTGCTCAAAAATATCAGATAGATCGAAAGTCTCTACCGTGATGCCGTAGTTCTGCAACGCCAACTCGTCAATTCGAACCGTTTTGAAAGGTGTCGTTCTTGCGCCAATCTGACCAATGGACATGCCGCGAAATCCTTGAAGCACACGGCATACCTGGTCGAAGAACTTTATATTTTCGATGAAAAAGGAACTCGACGGGCTGACTACATGCGGACGTTGCACGGTGAACTTGATACCATTCTGTCGCAAAACGTCCATTATCGATAGCTTGCCGCAATAAGCATCCCTGCGAGCAGACGGTCCCAAGGCATTCATATCATCTGGATAGGCTTGTATGAAGACAGGGACGTTTAGATCTCTTAGAGCCAGCGCAGCGCCGTTCTCATCACCAAAGTTGGGAAGCGATAATATTACTCCTTGATATTTTCCTCTATTGAGGTGAAGAAAGTTCGAGCATTTCCTCGCCTCATCTGCAGTTTCCACCCCTCCATGGCGAGTTTCTTTTTCATCCAGTGCTACTACCCCATGGCCTAGCCCTTCGAGAACTCTCTTTAGTTCCGATCGGGCCTTCTCTACGTGCACTGCAGGAAAGAAACCTCGATTACCGAATAGAAGAGCGAAGGTAGACTTGTCATTCATCAGACTTCCTCCATTACAGCGAACAGACAGCATGCAAGAAATCAAGTGATTCTTTCGCCTCTTTTTGAAAATTTCTTGTGTATGCTTCTATGGATATTCGCTTGTTATAATTCATTTTTCTCAATTCGCTGAAGAAAGGGAAATATCGACTATCTTCTTCTATTCGCCGAGGGAATCTCCGACCCCTCGGTCGTGCAAAGTGAATGTGCTGAATATATCTTTCAGCATTTGGAAAGTTGAATTTCAAGCCATCTTCTTTGCTTAAATGATAGAAATCAATAAGTAGTCGGACATTATCTTTCGATACACTTTCAAGCAACTGAATGCCTTGGAAAATAGTATTAATTATATTGCATTCCTCCTTTTTTAGAGGCTCAATCACGATGCTAATCCCGAATTCTCGTGCGATTACACTGATACAGTTCAGTAGACTGATCAACTGCTCAGTTGCTTTTTCCTTCGAGAATCCCATCGGTACGTTTCGCGAAACCCCACTTCCGAAAACTACAACCTCAGCCCCTACCTCAGCCGCTCTCTCCAAAGAGCTTCTTGCGTAGTCAGCAATTAAATGAAAATTAACGTCCGCTCCGGTTACTTTAAGATGATCTGGAAAGAAATTGTGACATGCCTCGGCTCTTAGGCCTGAGCGTGTTAGGATTCTTACTACATTCTTGAATTCTTTCCTTTTTAGAGCAGTCAGGTGTCTTAAAGAAAGCTCGATGTAATCATAGCCGATTCTCTTCAGTTCATCGGCCGCTTCAATTGCTGCAACTTCTGAATTGGGGAAAGCTAAAATGCTGCAACAACCGAATCGCATCTATAGCAGTTTGCCATGGTCGAATTTTTTCATAATAGTATTGGCTACTATATCGCCAATCGCTTTGAGTGAATTTGCCGATACCATGTCAATCGTATCCAACGATGTATGGTACACAGGATCCGTATTCCACCCGCAAATAAAAACCGATGGAATTCCGGCGTCGATGAAGTTATTTGACTCACCCAGGCTTCCACCGGGCGCATCGTATATTGGCATGACGTAACCCAGTTCTTGGGCTGACTCTTGAAGCAGCGTTACTAATTTCTCATCTGAATTCAGATATCCTCCCGTGGGCACATACCCTTTTTTAATATCATATATAATTCCCCTTTGAATGATGCCAGTATTCGCCCCCGCAACTTGATCGATGACGAAGGAAGCAATAGCGTTCTGCAAATAACTTTTCTCGTCTTCGATATATCTCTGCATCCCAATACAGAGGCATTCTTCAGCACATGTGGAAATGAACAGAAGCGAATTCCTAATTCGATTAGTGGTAAAGAAGCGCGCTAACTCCAGCATAATCGCCGTTCCTGAGGCGTTATCATTTGCTCCAGGACAATAGGCGACAGTTTCATGATGACTGCCATCGACAATTATCGTTCCGGATCCGCTGTCTAATCCTGGTTGATAGCCGGAGATGATGTAATCTGTCGATCTCTTTAGCATTCCATTTATCACTAGCCTTAGCACTAGCTTTTTTTCAGCGCATTCTTGCTTAAGCTTTAGAAAATAGCTGTATGGTATGCTGACTGTTGGGATCTTTGTGAGATCATAGCTCATCGTCCAGCAGGTTATCGTATCATCTTTTCTGCTATCGCTGAAAATGAATGCCTTGGCGCCCTTTTCAAGCGCACGGAAATACTTTGTTGGTACCATGCTGTCGTCTTGCCAGTACCGTTGTTCTCCACAGACCACGATTTTGTCCTTGACATCCTTTTGCCTGTAATCACTCTCCGAACCCCCCGCCACGAAAACAGCCTCAGCTTCCAAGGGCTTCCCGTCTGTAAGAGCGCTGCGGGTATTGGCTAGACATGGAATGCGCTCGCTATTTGCACCAACGGTCTCAAGTCTTGCCTCGACATTTTCGGCAACCGAGAATTCAAGCGGAAGCCGATGGACATCTATTCCGTAGCTTTGCAGGCATTTGCCGATATAGTCGCCGGTTTCCAAGCTCCCAGGGCTTGCATCAACTCTCGGGCCGAATGACACAATATTCTCGATGTGTTTCAGGATATTGGAGGCCGCGATCTGTGTTAGAGTTTTCATGTGTTGCGGCCTATTCTTTCAATTCCTGCAGAATCTGCATAATGTATGCTTTACTGTCCTTGATCATCGTGAAGGTTTCATCGGGATCTTGAAATCCTTCCGTCTCGTAGGAAAGAACGCCATCATAACCTACTTGACTCAGGACCTTTAGGCACCCTCGGATATCAATTTCCCCCTTCCCCAAGGTAACAGCATTTCGCCCAACCACGTCTTTGATGTGAACGTGCTTCACTTTTTTCGCTACTTTTTTCAAGAGATCGACTTCACTGTAACTTGTCTTTGCTCCAAGCTTCCATTCATAATGGGTACTGTCAGTACCCACATAGTCTCCCCGGTGAATGTTCGCTGTGTCGAAATTTACCGCCAGCCATGGGCTCTTCGCGAGCTGCAGCAATTGGGGCAAACCATCTGGCTTTAAAGATATAGATCCATGGTCTTCGATAGCTAGATATACCTTGTTCTTTGCGGCTACTTCCAACAGTTCCTGATATCTCTCCTTTAAAATGCCTATAGCCTCTTCAACTTTCATGCCTTCAGGTATTCTGCCTTCGCCTGTCAGCACGACAGGTACGGCGGCAGCGTTTGCCCACTCAAAAGCCCTTTTCAGATCTCCTATTCCTTCCTCGGAAGTTATCAGTTCCCTATGCGATCCTATAGCGGAAACTCCTTTAAAGCCATATCCTGCAACCTGCTGCTTGAATTTCACTGGATCATCTTTCCATGGATCTGCATGAGAACACCATTTCAGATTGGCCTCGACTT
>CAYHBE010000166.1:0-4417 GCA_964354765.1 uncultured Dehalococcoidales bacterium
AAATGTGTCGCCAGATACGCTGCCGGTCCGCTTCATCTGGTACGGGGAACTCAAGTGTAAAATGCATACGCCGAGAGAAAGCTTCGTCGATATTCTTACGCAAATTTGTAGCCAATATAACCATGCCGTCATATTCATCCATCTTTTGCAAAAGATAGGCAATTTCAATATTGGCATAGCGATCATGCGCATCTTTCACTTCGGACCGCTTCCCGAAAATGGCATCAGCTTCGTCGAAGAAAAGAATGGCATTAGATGCCTGTCCTTCATTGAAAATAAGATTTAGGTTTTTTTCTGTTTCTCCAATGTATTTGCTTACGACCGTTGAAAGGTCAATCTTATACAGATCAAGCTGCAATTCGTGCGCTATAACTTCCGCTGCCATCGTCTTGCCTGTACCTGATGGTCCGGAAAACAGTGCATTGAGTCCCTTGCCAAGTGAAAGCTTTTTCTCGAATCCCCAGTCGCTATAGACTTTGTAGTAGTACTTGATGTAACTGTAAATCTCCCTCAGCTGTTCAAATAAGTCCGAAGGTAAAATGATGTCATGCCAGCTATATTTAGGTACGACTTTACGTGCCATATCATGTAATACTTCTCGAGACTCGTTACGGCAGAACGAAGACAAATCTTCCGCAGTTACTGTTTCGTGTCCTCGTTCATGAATACGAGCCATATTTCTTGCATTAATAGCTACATTTTGAATTTGGCCACCTGTCAACCGGAATTTACTCGCAAGGACATTGAAGTCTACATCTTTCTCCGGGATAATGTCCTTATCCCAGAATTTTTGCCATAATTGTTGGCGCTGATAGTATGATGGTGCTGGTAATTTAATAGACACGAAGGTCCGGTCTTTCCATGTCCCTTTTGGCCGCCATTCTTTATTGCTAGCCACGAAAACCCATTTGGGATACTTTTTCAGTTCTGTTAATAGATAATCACCACTCAGTTTATGGTCGTTTCCATCAGCAAATATGGCATCATAGGCATCCAGGTAGATCGCGGCATTTTGCAGTACCCCTTCTCTTAAGATAAGGGGTACTGCTGTCTCGATTTCTGTCTCCTTAAGGGTGATACGATTCATATTTACATAGAGCATGGGAATACCAAGTTCTGAACATATAGCTTCGGCGGTCGATTTCTTGCCGACGCCGTTGTCTCCATGCAGATGGCACATCGGGATTTGATCAGGCTGGGCGATCAATGACGCAATAAAATTTGTTATATCATCTGGCAGAATCATTTCCGAAAGTTTTAAATTGGGTTTTATCAATTTCACAACAGGAATAAGCCGCGAGTCTATCTCATCTATTTCTAATAAATAGTGAACGATGCGTTCATCTATCTGTAAGGATTTCGACAGCAAAGGAGTATGTAAAGAAGGATAATTTTCATGTAAAAGTATGAACCGGTTTTTTATCAAGGGCGCCTGCGATGAAAATGAGATGCGCGCCTTGAGTGTTTCCGCGACGGAATTACACAGTAGTTCTAAAACCAGATTAACAGTCGGATTTTTCTGGGTGACATCATCTTGTAGATAGGAATAAAGTTGTTGATATTTCAAATCAATTTCAGGCATCAGGCACAATAAAAGAGTCTCGACATCAAACGTAGAAAATTGAAATAGACTTTTCAAAACATCAAGCCTTAAAACAATCCCGCGTCTCAAGCTCCCCTCTTTTTTCATGGAGATTTCTTTTTCCAGTTGGGTTAGAGACGTAGCTAAATTTTGGTAATCTGATTTGTCAGTTTGGGACTCGCTGGTTTCAACTTGGCGATTGGCCTTAAAAATGGATTCGATCTCTTTCTCGGATATGTACAATCCTTTATACTTTTCCGGTTTATCAGTTCCGCTACCGACACGCGCAGTTATCATTTTTAAACGCAGCTTGAGTTCGATACGCCCGATCTCAGCCATAATATGATCGATGCTATTTTGGAAATAATCGCCCATCTTAGTACAAATCCAAAATAGTTATCATAGCAAACGGTTGTGAACAGCCAGAGTGCACAACAAGGTTACCCCCATGATTAATAAACGATCTTAGCAAGTCCTGGTAAAAGTACAGTTAATTATCAATTAATTCAGAGTTAATGTATTGGCTTTGGACGTACAAAAAAATAGCTGTTATCAAAGGCAGCAAATAAGATCAGACTAAATAATAAATGCCACTCGTTGAGTGGCATTTATTACGGGTATCAGGTAAAAGGTCCGTTTATTCCAGGATATATTTCTTTATAATGAAGCCCAACACCAAGATCACAAATAACAAGATCAGTATAAGCCACCATCTTACTACCCATGAAGTGACGAACTCGCCGGTATGTTGACCAAATTCAAAGGTATGCTGTCCAGATTTCATTCCTGTCAACGTAAATGTCAAAACCTGAGTCTGGGATGCGTCAACGGTAATTGATTTCTGTCCAACGGCCTGTCCATCAACTTTTAGATCGACAGAGAAGACGCCGGATTGACCCCCGTAATTGTTCACACCCAGGCTTATCGTTACTTCCCTTCCTTTAACCACAACCAAGGGGAACAATCTCCAATATGTTTTCTCTGAAGGTGTAATCAATAGATTACCGGTGGTGAAAGCAGCTTCTGTCGGTTTTGCCAGGACTGCAAAAACGGTGAAATGATCTATCGGAGCTGTAAGTTTACCGACACCAGCTACTACGTCACTCTTTGATTCGAGATCCACCCATCCTGCAGCAGGTGTATAGTATCCTAAACCGATGGATGCGATCGCACTAGGCAATAGATTTACATCATATCCAAGCGTAAGGTCAACTGACTTGTCAAACGTAATACCACCCGGCGCAAAGTCATAAGCTTTGTCTACTATCACTGCCGGCTTTGGTGATACATATATATTATCAGGAGCTTCTCGAATTATTATTAGTTTTACTAGATTTCCTTCGGTGTCGAATACTCTAGCCCCTTTTGGTATGCTCAACGTATGGCTACCATCTGGGCTTTTGGCTTCCAGGATTTCGGCTAGTCCAGTGTCTTTAGATATCATTTGTGAGGAAATATTGCCAAGGAAATCCACGACCAGATATTCTGTTTCACCAACAGGCGGTTTTGGTTTTCCTGGTTCTGTTGGTTCCGGCTTCGGTTCGGGTTTCGGCTCAGGTTCTGGTTCAGATCCGCCAACATCGATAGTTACAGTCGCAACATTGGAATCAGCTTGTCCGTCATTAGCTTTGTAAGTGAAACTATCTGTTCCGGTAAAGTTATTCGTCGGGATATAGACGAATGCTCCGTTTACATAGAATGTTAAAGATCCATTGATAGGTCCTTTTACCTGTATGGCGGTTAATGCATTACCATCTGCATCTGTATCATTATCAAGGAGACCTGGAATACCTGTAGCTGGAACGGTAAGCGTTGTATTAAGAGGAGTGCTGTAGCTATCATCATTGGCTATTGGAGCACGGTTCCCTCCACCACCACCTTGAACATTGATAAATACGATGGCGGTATTGGAATCAGCAAAGCCATCATTCGCCTTGTAAGTGAAACTGTCGATTCCACTATACCCAGCAACCGGGCTATAAGTAAAAGCGCCATTTACAAAGAATATCAGGGTACCATGTGAGGGACTGCTAACTTTTATAGCACTGAGGCTGTCATTATCGGCATCGGTGTCATTCGCGAGAACACCCGTTGCACCAAGGACAGTCAGTAAATTATTTGCTTGTACACTATAGCTGTCGTTGTACGCTACTGGTGCATTGTTAGTTGGTGTCATCCCTACATGAATATTGACCGTCGCTATATTGGAATCAGCAAAGCCATCATTCGCTTTGTAGGTGAAACTTTCTCTGCCGGTAAATCCAGCTGTCGGTGTATAGGTGAAGGAGCCATCAGCGTTGAAGGTTAATGTCCCATTCACTTGTCCGCTTACCCATTTCGCACTAAGAACGTCTCCATCAGAATCTACATCGTTAGCCAATACTCCGGGTATGCCTATCAGAGTCGTATTTGACGGTGTATTGTAACCATCGTTATACGCTACTGGTGCATTGTTAGTTGGTGTCATCCCTACATGTATATTGACCGTTGCTATATTGGAATCGACAAAGCCATCATTCGCTTTATAGGTAAAACTGTCTCTGCCGGTATATCCAGCTGCCGGTGTATAAACAAATGATCCGTCTGCATTGAATGTTAACGTGCCATGATTTGGACCCAAGACCCACTTAACGCTAAGCGCATCTCCATCTACGTCTACATCATTAGCTAATACTCCTGGTATACCATTTAGCGGCGTGTTTATCGGTGTATTGTATCCATCGTTGTAGGCTACAGGTGCATTATTGGGCGGCGTCATCCCGACATGTATATTTACCGTCGCTATATTGGAATCGACAAAGCCATCATTCGCTTTATAGGTAAAACTGTCTCTGC
>CAYHBE010000167.1:0-4354 GCA_964354765.1 uncultured Dehalococcoidales bacterium
GCGAGTCATGCAGATTATAACCCGTCGCACCAAGAATAATCCGGTCATTGTCGGCGAAGCGGGTGTCGGTAAGACCGCTATTGCCGAAGGACTAGCCCAAAAAATAGCTGCGGACGATGTCCCCAACTCTTTGAAAGGGCGCAAAGTCATCGCCCTGGATATGGGCGCACTGGTTGCCGGCACCAAGTTCCGCGGTGAGTTCGAAGAGCGCTTGAAGGCGGTCATGGACGAAGTCAGGGAATCGAAAGGTGAAGTAGTACTTTTCATCGACGAAATACACACAGTGGTAGGAGCAGGCGCCGCCGAGGGTGCGATCGATGCCAGTAATATGCTCAAACCTGCACTGGCACACGGTGAACTGCAGTGTATTGGAGCCACAACGCTTGATGAATACCGAAAATTTATTGAAAAAGACAAGGCACTGGAACGCCGGCTTCAGCCTGTATTTCTCGGCGAACCGACGGTTGCTGCAACCATTGAAATGCTACGTGGACTGAAGCCCAGGTATGAGGCTCACCACAAGGTCGAGATTAAAGATGAAGCCCTGGTAGCGGCAGCTGAATTAAGCAAACGCTACATCCAGGATAGATTCCTTCCAGACAAAGCGATTGACCTGATTGATGAAGCAGCCAGCAAACTTCGCATCGATACCGAAAGCGCCACTCCCGAGGTCAAAGAGCTGGAAAAAAAGGTAAACCAGCTAACGAACGAGCAAGAAGCCGCATCGCAGCGCCAGGACTACCAGCGCGCCGCCGAACTGAAAGTCGAACTCCTGCGTGCACAAGAACAATATAACAAAGCCAAAGAAGCCTGGCTAAAAAGTGAAAAAATAAGCGGTGCGGTCACGGAAGAGGTTATAGCCCAACTAATATCTAGCTGGACAGGCATACCTGTATCACAAATGTTAGAGGGCGAAGCTGAAAAATTACTCCACATGGAAGACCGCATACATGAGAGACTGATCAACCAGGAAGAAGCCGTTAGAGCTATCTCTGAAGCAATTAGACGGAGCAGGGCGGGATTGAAAGATCCACGGCGTCCTATCGGTAGTTTCCTGTTCCTGGGACCAACCGGGGTCGGTAAAACCGAGCTGGCGAGAACACTCGCCTGGTTTATGTTCGATGATGAGAACGCGATGGTACGCCTGGACATGTCCGAGTACCAGGAAAAACATACTGTCTCTCGACTTATCGGAGCTCCGCCCGGATACATCGGTTACGACGAGGGCGGTCAACTTACTGAAGCAGTCAGACGTCGACCTTACCGCGTTATCCTGCTGGATGAAATCGAAAAAGCACACCCTGAGGTTTTCAACAGCCTGCTGCAGGTATTGGATGACGGTCGGATGACTGATGGACACGGCAGGACCGTAGACTTTAAGAATACAGTGGTCATCATGACCAGCAATGCTGGCGTCGAACTGATCCGACGGGAATCCGCCATGGGATTTGCTATCAGGCGCGAAGATGTTAAAGCACGTCAAGCGAGTTATGAAGATATGAAGGATAAAGTCATGACCGAGGTCAGGAAGACCTTCCGTCCCGAATTTCTCAACCGGCTGGATGAGATTATCGTTTTCCATGCATTAAATGAAGAACAACTGCGCCAGGTAATCGACCTGCTATCAAAAGACTTACAGGCACGCCTGGCAGAGAAAAAGCTAAATATGGAAATTACAGAAAAAGCCAAATCGTGGCTAGCTAAGGAAGGCTACGATCCGGTTTACGGCGCTCGACCTTTACGCCGTGCCCTGGAGAAATACGTGGAAAATCCGCTTTCTATCAAGGTTTTAAGCGGCGAGTTTAAAGAAGGCGATACAGTACTGGTGGACCTCGTAGAAGATGAGTTAACTTTCAAATTGAAGGGAAAGTCAGCCGGGAGAAATCAGTCCAAAGAGAAGAAGGGATGAGCCGACTTCGACTGAATTGCTGGCATACCCCTGATATAGTTGCGATTGGTGAATTTTCAATTATCTTGAGACTATCTTGACTTCCGCTCCTCATAATAACCGCTTTCAATCATCCCGCGAAGATTAATTCTGGACTTGGTTTCAAAATAACGAAGATACACTTTTCAATTTTGAACGTAATCAAGAAAGAGTCTTTAAAACACTCATCACGGCAATTCGAAAAGTGCACTCCGACCTCGTTTTTGAATTTGGTCCGATAGAGAATAACAAGCGGGAATTCGTAATCAGTGCCGGAGGTTCGTTCAACGCTGTAATTGCTGCGTCAAACAGGTGAAAAATCAATAATTTTCAGATTATTGCTTAATCCTGTCAAACATCTCTAAAATTTTTAAGATAATCGGTAAAAGAAGATTACCTACCAGATATTTCTTTTCTCAGAGCCAGATCTGTCCAGGTGTATTTCAAATAGGACGGATTATTATAGAAACCGACATTTAGCTCGCCATTCCAATTCTTTCTCCATGACCACCAGAGCACATAGGAATACGCAGCTGGTTTGGCTATCACCCAGCATTGTTCGATAACATACGGCATTAATTCAGCATGCATTTGCCCTACTTTTGCATCGTCGATACCAATATACTCTGATACTTTAGTAGCTGTCTCGGCAATAACCGGATCATTAATATAGCTTATATTGAATTGCTTCGGACCGTTAATGTTATCAAAACTTTGCCAGGAACCAGAAGAACTAGCGTAGAGCATATCATTAGCACCATAATTTCTCGACGATGTTCTGGAAAGCCATGTGACGTATTCTTTGGCGTCGATTGTGACGTTGATACCAACCTGCGACCACATTTGTTTTATCAACGAGATGAAATCAACAAAAGTGGGGGTATTATAAGTAATAATGTTTATGTTCAAGCTCGGGTACCCGGCGGCTTTTAACATTTCTCTGGCTTTGGTGGGATTATAAGAAAACAAGTCCTGCACGTTAGCAGGAAGCTTCTCCATGGGAACATAAGCTGCTGAGTTTTCTTTGCTATAAGTTATCGGCCACACAAGAACGGTTGCTTTCCCGTTGTAGTATTCATTTTTGATCTTGCCGAAGTCGGTGGCGTAGTATAATGCTTGCCGAACATCTTTCTTACTAAAAGGGGATTCAGGCATGTCTTGTCTCATGCCTAATGTATAACATCCATCAACCAGGTACATCATGTTATTGATCTTAGGATTATCAAGAAATTCTTTGACATCATCATACTCACCGCCAACACCATCTATCTTGGCAGTCCGGAAAGCTGCCATACGACTTGACGCGTCAGGAATAATCAGGAATTTTACTGTCTCGAGGTACGGCAACTGGTCTCCTTTGCCAGGTCCTATGGGATTGACTCCCCAGTAATTAGGGTTACGTATCAACGTAGCCGATCCACTGGAAACGAAATCAGAGAGTATGAAAGGCCCAGTCCCAATACTGTTCCGCCAGTTGTTAAGATCCTTATAATATTCAACAGCATCACGGGGCATAATTGAGAGTAAATCAGGTAACACAGTTAGCGCATCTATCCATAAATTCGGTGTTACCTCTATGGTAACAGTGCGAGCAGCTTCATCACCGGTAATCACAACATTTTTAGACAGATTATTGTATGCTTTATAGATATAAGCGGTGGGTAATGTGCACACTCTTTTCATTGAAAAGACGACATCGTCAACTGTTAACTCTCTACCATTGGTCGGGGCTTTGGTATGCCAGCGGACTCCTGCGCGGATATGGAAGACGATTTTTCCTCTCTGAGGTATCTGCCAACTGTCGGCTATAGCACCGGTTTTAAGATTCATGGCGTTGACACCGCCAAGGATGAAGTTTGCTTCATTGGTGCCGGCAGGTCCTTTTGTCCAGTCGCCCTGCAATAGTTCTTCGTTGGTCAGGTGCAATGTGGTAGCTAGCCAATGTCCTACAAAGACTTCATCAAATCCCGGTATATCGGCTGTAAGTGATAAAGTGACTCCTCCTCCGTATTGGGGTTTTTCGGTACGCGTCGTATCCGGAGGTTTGACTACTTCGGATTTATCAGTTTCTTGTGTGATTCCTGTGATAATTGTCGTTCCCTCTTCTTCAATAACAGCCTCTTTCTCGCAAGATGTAAGTACTAGAGCTGTCAAAGAAAGAGATGTAAGAAAAATCCACATTAGCCTTTTCATTAAGCTCGCTCCTCCTTATATCAATGTAAAAAATTCACACTCCGGGCACTATTTTCATGTTATGCTGAAAATTTTTTAAATCCCGAAAGGCTTTCTCGACAATACTAAACAAACTTTTTATCATGAATGAACAAGCGTTTATTTTTATGGCATTTTATTACATGTTGCTAGTCTTGTCAAGTACCTAAAGACAGCAACATCTTGACACTATGAGCACAGATTGTTATGATGTGG
>CAYHBE010000168.1:0-4350 GCA_964354765.1 uncultured Dehalococcoidales bacterium
GCACATTATTTCTTAATCCGGGAAGCTGCAACTTTCCCAAATATATCCATGTCCTCGGCACAGTTGCATTGCTATCGATTAAAAATAATAAGGTTGACGCAGAAATCATACAGCTCGAGGGTGAAATCGGCGGTAATATTACCAGCGGTTTGCCCGGTAAGTTTTAACAAGACAACTTCTAATCTTTATTCTTGTTATTGACTATTATTTCTATTTAGATTGTGGTATTCGAGGGCGTTCCTGATTGCCCTGGCACCACGTTCAGGTGAAACAAACATCGGTATGCCGCCGTCCCGCAACCGTTGGGCAATAATCCTGGTTTCCTGCACAGCCTCAGGTAAATAGTGCCCGAGCACTACCGCAATTGGTTTGAGCGTCCGTTTGCGTAGATCGAGAAGGAGATTGATTTCTTTTTCCAGTTGCTCAGAGGCGCGCGCCATTGACATGACCGAAGTCATGAGGACAAGGTTATCGATATTAGTATCAGATTCCAGTATATTCATAATCCGCGTGATTTCGCGCCGGTTTAAGCCCGGGTCGATGGGATTGCGGTAACCGGCACCAATGAGCATGAAGAAACTAGCTAGCTGTTCATATGATTCTTTAGTCAAAGCAGGTACCTTAAGTCCGTTTTCAGCAAAGACATCAGCAATAGCTACAGATTGGCCTCCCGAACCACCGGCGATACCTACCCGATTGCCATGTACCGCGTGCAGATAGAGAATAGCATTTAAAGTATCTGTTAGCTCTTCAATGCTGTAGACTTTGATTGCGCCGCACTGGTGTATCGAGGCTTCCCAGATAGCCCGCGGCACTGCTAGAGAACCGGTATGAGAGGCAATAACGCGCCCGCCTTCTTCAGTCCGACCGCCTTTCCAGATAATCACGGGTTTTTTAGCGGCAACTTCTTTGAGCGTCTTTAAAAAGCGGGGGCCATCGCGAGTACCCTCGAGATACATACCGATTGCTTTGATTTCCGGGTCCCGGGCGAAATATTCGAGGTAGTCGGTGGAATCCAGGACAGTCCCGTTTCCGAAGCTGACCGATTTATTGATTTCCAGGCTCTGTAGATAAGCTTCTTCTGAGAAGGTAATGGCGTGAGTACCGCTCTGGGAGATAAATCCGACCGGTCCTTTGAAACCGGTGCGCTGCCGCATGGTCTGCCGGATGCCGACATAGGGATTATAAATACCCATGCAGTTAGGTCCTATAAGATAGAAATTCGCCTGCCGTGCACGCTCGGTGAGGGCTTTGCCCATACGGACCCCTTCTTCCGTATCCGTTTCCCCAAAACCGGAAGTAAAAAAGTGAGCGGCGGCGACACCCTTTTTGATACAGTCTTCCAGGATACGGTAGGCTATCTGCCGCGGTACGGCGACAATTGCCAGGTCAATCGATTCGGGAATATCCATGACGCTCATAAAGTTCTGAATACCGAGCGCCTTGATACCTTCAAATTCGCTGGGATCGACTTGTACTGAATAGAGTTTGCCCTTAAAGCCGATCTGCCCATTCAGCCACATATAACCAGGTTTTTTATCCCCGATTACAGCCACAACTTTCGGGTTAAAAGCCCTATCCATGCGGGCAAAATCAACGCTCATATCTCAATCCTCCAAGAATCGCTCAGACGCCAGGTATGTCATAGAAGGCAGCGGGTCACATGTACACCCGTTTTTTCGTCAAAATCGACTAATGCCGCCGTGCCAGATATTAAAGGTGAACCGCTATAATATGCGATAGGGCTATTACAAACACAGTGAAAAGTTGGGACATGTCCGAGAGCGACATAGTCCCAGTGATTTTCCATTATTTCAGGCTCCGTTATATGGTAACTTGGAAACCGGGGTGAGTCCGTATCAACAAAATAGCCGTGAGCCACGGCGATATTCCAGAAACCTCCATCAATCTGCTTCGATCTACCCTGCATCGGATGAATATCGCCGAAATAATTATCAATCGGTCTACCCCATATAGACACGTTTAGAAACGGTAAATTGAGGGTTTCACCCTCGGTGTGCTGCAGAACATGGAGATTGCGGCAGCTTTTCCAGAATTCAGTCCTTGAGAAAACACCCCCAGGTACCAAACAGTCGTGGTTGCCGGGCAGGATGACGATGGGGATGGGTAAGCGCCAGAACTGAGCCCGAACGAACTCCATCAAGTTGTCCTCAATTCGATTGTTGTCGAACAAGTCGCCGGCAATAAGAAGGAGGTCTGCACGTTGTTTGATAGCAGTGTTCACTACGGTTTCAAGTCCGGTACAGCCCTTGTCTCCTAAGAAAGCCATGTGTAGATCTGCGGTGTGAAGAATACGACGAGCTGGTCGGGTGTTCATGAAGTGATTCCTTTCTGTCGCGCACTACGACGATTCAAACGAGGAAATCAAATGCAAACACGATTTCAGATAATCATAGCAAAGAAGAGGGCGAATGACAAAGTAACGCCGTCACGAGTTTGGCACAAGTAATAAAAAATTATTTACTAACCTTTTTTCGTTTTATTCGTTTTAAATTTTCAGGGAAAAAGTAAGGAAGAGGTGTGTCATGAAGAAACTCATCATTGGCATCATACTAACACTGGTATTAGCTGCAACTGCGGTCCCTGCGTTTGCAGCTAACGGGCAAGACCCATTGGACCACGTCGCAATTTCACCGGATCCGGCGACGGTCGCAATTAATGGTGGTACTCAGCAATTTACCGCCGTGTCTCAGGATGCTGAGAACGACCCCGTTGTCGGAGTTGTTTATGTCTGGGAAGTTGTGAACCTTGGCGGGATAATAGATGCAACCGGGAAATTCACCGCAGGCATCACGGCCGGTACCTATTTAAACACTGTTAAAGTCACCGCGTCAAAAGGCGGAATCTCCAGTATTGATTTTGCGACGGTTATTGTAGCGATACCCGGAGTTCTCGACCATGTAGTGATTTCACCAGATACAGCCACGATTCAGCCTCTCACAACTCAGCAATATTCGGTTGTGGCACGAGATGCTTTTAACACCAATCTAACGACTAATATTAACTATGCATGGGAGGTCGTTGGCGGTATCGGCACAATTAACGGCACCGGACTATTTACCGCCGGTCTAACGAGTGGGACTTTCGCAGATGCTATTAGGGTTACGGCAACTCAGCTAGGCAATCCAACCACAAAGAGTGATACTGCAGGCGTCAAGATCGCTGTACCAGGTGTCCTTGATAAAGTAGTAATCTCACCAGATAAGGCAACGGTGACAGTTGGCGGCGGGCAGCAATTCACAGCTGTCGCCAAGGATGCGTTTAATCAAACGATATCGACCGGTGTCTCTTTTCAATGGTCACTTACCGGCGTCGGTGGCATTGACCAGACTGGCAAATACCTGGCTGGAGCCACCCCGGGTACGGCTACTGTGACTGTTAAAGCTATTCAAGTCAATGCCGGTATCAATGTTGAAAAAACAGCCTCAGCAGTAATTACGGTTGTTGCCGAAGCCGAGGAGCACGAAGGACGCGTCCCTGCCGGCTGGGCGCACGGTAAAAAGACTGGTTGGGATGGAGGAAGCGTTCCTCCAGGCTGGTCCAAGGGGAAAAAGACCGGCTGGGATGGGAAGGACTCACCTTCAGGCTTGCTAAAAGGGAAACAGAACGATGATGACGAAGAAGATGAGGATTGATCTGCCTGTCCTTTAGAAAAGGATAATGCGGCATTGAGGGGCACTTTAAAAAGTGCCCCTTTTATTTTCCCCCTACTCAAGAATCAAACGAAATCTTTAAATACTATCACGAATTGCGATGATATAATAATTGCAGAGTAGTGTGCAGGGGAAAGAAGATTAAATATGGCTATAAAAGACAGGTAAACGTCTCCTATTCTGAAGCCGTCACCAAAGTGAAAGCAGAATTGCAGAAGGAAGGCTTCGGAGTACTTATTGAGATCGATGTAAAGGCAACCTTAAAACAGAAACTTGACGTTGATTACGACAACTATATCATCATCGGAGCGTGCAACCCGCCGTTTGCGTATCAAGCTCTTCAGGCTGAAAAAGATATCGGACTACTTCTGCCGTGTAACGTCATTGTATACGACGATAGAGGGAAAACATTTGCTGCAAGTATATTGCCCACACAGCCAATGAGTATGATTGAAAATAAGAAGCTGCAAGATATTACCGTCCAGGTTGAATCGAAATTAAATAAGGTTATCGACAATATCTAAAACAATCTGGATTCCTCAGGTAAATATATCTAGGGCCACGTTCCGGTCCTAGTGTATGAATTCTTGTGACATTTTGGGCAACTGCCCGTCCTTTGAAAAACACTATAGATCATGGTCCGACCGCATAGTGCCAAGAATTACCATCCACCGGC
>CAYHBE010000169.1:0-4347 GCA_964354765.1 uncultured Dehalococcoidales bacterium
TGGGCCACTAGCTCAACTGGCAGAGCAGCTGACTCTTAATCAGCAGGTTCAGAGTTCGATTCTCTGGTGGCTCATTTCCCAAGTCAAATTTCTCTTTCAAACAGTCCGGATCCGCAAGCTTTTTAAAGTATAACCATGCATTATAGCACAGTTCATTTTAGAAGTATAGATAAGAAATATCGAAGCACGAATATCGAAATACGAAACAACAGAAAAATAACAAAAAAATAAACATCGATAATCGAGAAATACGAAAGAACCCCCCAATATTTAGGTATGGGGGGTTCTTTGAGATATGGAGCTTTGACGGTCGACGTGAGACGGGGAGTATAAAAAAGCTATTCTGGGATATGACCTTCTTTGAGAATGATGGTGTCCATTGAGACCCTGGGGCGGGGCGGGGGTTCTTCATCAGGATACCCGAGCGCAAAACAGGTCAGGACAGAGATATGCCGAGGCCAACCGAGTATGCGAGCGATTTGCCCGAATTTGACGCGCTGCACCCAGCATGTTCCAAGTCCAAGCGCTGTAGCCATTAAGGTCATATGAGTAATGGCGATGGCGGTATACATATTTGCATCTGCCGAGAATTTTTTAAGTTCTTCAGGATCGGCGCTTTCTGCTCCGAAATAGTCGCCGCCGGGAGGGGCAAGTTTACTTCCCTTGACGAAAGTAAGCATTTCCGCGCCGCAGACAATAATTACCGGCGCCGATTTAAGTGCTTCACTCGGGAAGGTACCTTCTTCGAGTAACTTGGTCTTGAGCGATCCTTCTTTGATCACCTGGAAACGCCAAGGCTGCCGGTTAGTACCCGAGGGTGCGAGCCGGGCGGCCTCCAGCACCTGGTTGAGCAGGTCATCTGGGACGGGTGTCGATTTATATTTACGGATACTGCGTCGTTTTTCGATAGCTTCTTTTACGGTAAGCATGCGGGTCCTCCTTAAGTAAGATCACTGATGTCGATAGCTATGCTATCACAGTGCAGAACAGGCTAGCAAATCGAGCAATATCTCAAAGTGCAAACCGCAAATGTTAAAACCATAATTCAAAACGAATAACTGTGAAAAAAGTTAACCTAAAAAGGAAAAATGACCAAGTTAGGATTTAGTATTTGGAGCATAGAATTTTCTAGCTAGTAACCTTTTTCTTTGTTGACGACATTGATCATTCTTTTACCTTCGATGTAGCGATGCAGATTTCGACAGAAAATATCGAGGGCGCCAACTTCATAGTCTTCTCTGCCGCCGGAAACATGAGGGCTGATGATGACGTTCGGCAGATCCCAGAGCTTACTCTCCGACGGAAGCGGTTCAGTGGTGAAGACGTCTAATCCGGCGCCCGCGATTTGCTTCTCTTCGAGAGCGTGGATCAGCGCTTCTTCGTCGATAACCGGTCCCCGCCCGATGTTAATAATATAAGCGCCTGGTTTCATCATTTTAAATTCTACCTTGCTCATCAGGTTCCGCGTTTCGGGTGTCAACGGTACACACAGCGCGACGTAGTCGCTCTCCTCAAGTAATCTCGGTAAACCGTTTGGCGGTAGAAGCAGGTCGACATTTCGCGCTGTCCGTTTGGTAGGAGAACGCCGCGTAGCGATGACTCTCATACGGAAAGCTTTGCAAAGGCGGGCAACTTCCTGCCCAATGCTCCCGAGACCAACCACGCCGACTGTCTTGCCGTTCAAAACGGTGCCTGGCGTCCGCATCCACTGCTTCTTTTGTTTCGCTTCAAAGAACGTCACGGCATTTTTTGCGAACATCAGCATCAAAGAGACAACAAATTCACCGATGGGAGTAGCATGCACGCCACTGGCATTTGTCAGGATGATCGGGCTGCAACGGAATTCGTCGTTCAAATAGCGGTCGACACCGGCTGAAGTTACCTGTATCCATTTTAATTTAGGGGCGCGAGCCAGCAGGTTAGTCGGGATGCGCATACCATATGAAATCTCAGCCTCTGCGAGGATATCATCGAGCTCTTTTCTTGCCTGTAAATCACCCTGGTAATCACGTCGGGAGAGATCAGAAACATCGAACAAATTAATCCTTGGACTGATGGCTTTAATCACCTGTTTAGCTTCTTCACTGGCAGGCGTAGCGAGGATGACATTTACGGTATCCATGTTGTTTCCTTCCTGGTTAATAATAAGGCTAGTATATTGAAGTGGAAGATAAACAGTCAAGAGGATGCAGTGGACACATTGCTCATCGTGTGATAAGCTACTTCTATTGAATTACTTACAGTCCGCCTACAGTGTGATATCACACTTATAGCTCGCAGCCTTCAGCGGTCAACGTCGACAAACACTTCCACTGATTTGATTTCTTTCGCTGAAAGCTGATAATTGAAAATTCGTACGGAGGCAAGGTTTGGAATATTTTTTAACGGAACAGCAGAAGACTCTGAAAAATTTAGCTCGAAGAATTGCCGAAGAACGGGTATTACCGGTGCGTGCCGAGCTTGACGAGAAAGAAGAATTTCCTCATGCGATTATGAAAGACCTCGCTGACAGCGACCTTTTCCGTATCTGTGTTCCTGAAAAATATGATGGGCTGGGTGGGGGTTGTTTAGAACTGTGTCTTGTTGTCGAAGAATTGAGTCGAGTGTGCAGCGCGATTGCTGTTACATACGCGGCGACAGCTCTCGGGGCTTATGCCATTTTACTTTACGGCAGCGAAGAACAGAAGCAAAAGTACTTGCCACAAATTGCAGGGGGAAAACTAGCCGCTTTTGGACTAACGGAGCCGACTGCCGGCAGCGATGCCAGCAACATTAAGACTACCGCGCAGAAGACTGCGGAAGGTTATCTTCTGAATGGAACCAAGCAGTTCATCACCAACGGTGGTGAAGCTGATATCTATACAATCGTTGCCCTGACTGATAAAAAAAAGGGAGCCCGTGGAGCTAGTGCTTTCATCGTGGAAAAAGGAGTGGATGGATTTACGTTCGGGAAAAAAGAAAAAAAGATGGGTATCCGCGCCTCATCTACGCGCGAGCTAGTATTCCGAAATTGCCTGGTGCCGGCAGGAAACCTGGTTGGAAAAGAAGGCACAGGTTTTATCATAGTGATGCGGGTGCTGGATTATTCACGGCCCGGCATCGGGGCACAGGCGGTCGGGATTTCACAGGGTGCGCTTGAGGCAGCAGTTGATTATACACGTCAGCGAATCCAGTTCGGGCAGCCTCTGATTTCCTTACCAGTTGTTCAGTACAAGTTAGCAGAAATGGCGCTTCAGATCGAAGCGGCTCGAGCGCTGGTCTATGCAGTCGCGAAAACGATAGACGCCGGTGCAAAAAGCTTTACTGAGGAATCTGCCATGGCGAAGGTGTTTGCGTCCGATGTGGCAATGAAAGTCACCACCGATGCTGTGCAAGTATGCGGCGGCGCCGGCTATATGCGCGACTATCCCCTCGAAAAAATGATGCGCGATGCCAAGATTACCCAGATTTACGAAGGCTCAAACGAAGTATTGAGGAACGCCATTGCTATCGAGCTGCGCAAACGGAAGGGCAAGCGGGAATGAACATCGTCGTTTGCCTGAAGCAGGTTCCCGGCACTACTGAAGTAAAAATAGACCCCAAGACCAACACCCTCATCCGGCAAGGTATTAAGAACATTGTCAATCCGTTCGATACCTATGCCCTCGAAGAGGCTGTGCGACTCAAAGAACGCTTCACCGGTAGAGTAACGGCTCTGAGCATGGGTCCTCCGCAGGCAGTTGAAATGCTGCGTGACGCAATTAGCGTTGGAGCAGACGAAGCGGTCCTGTTGAGTGATGTCGCTTTTGCGGGCTCGGATACATGGGCAACGGCTTATACCCTGAGCAAGGCTATCAATAAAATCAAAAATTGCGACCTGGTAATTTGCGGCCGGCAAACAATTGACGGAGATACGGGGCAAGTAGGTCCTGAGCTTGCCGAAATGCTGGATACCCCTTTCATTTCTTACGTTAGTAAAGTTGAACAGATTACCGGCAACATCCTAAGAGTCCAGCGTATGGTTGAGGATGGCTATGAAACAATCGAGGCTTCTCTACCGGCTGTGATTACAGTCGTTAAGGAAATTAATACGCCGCGACTTCCTTCATTACGCGGGTTGACCAGAGCAAAAACCGCGCAGATTGCTACATGGACAGCGCAAGATATCGGGATCGAGAAGGAAAAGGCAGGAATAGCCGGTTCGGCAACCCAGGTGGTGAAAGTATTTTTCCCGAAGAGAGAGCACCACGCTGAGATGTTGAAGGGCGATCCTGAACAACAGGTTAACGCGCTTGTTGAGAAACTTAGAGAGGCAAAAATTATTTAAATGGCAATCAGGGTTGACAAGGAAAAATGCACCGGGTGCGG
>CAYHBE010000170.1:0-4315 GCA_964354765.1 uncultured Dehalococcoidales bacterium
CTCGATGAAGTCGCCGAAGTACGAATCCTCGCTCTCGCCCACGGGCCGGTCGAGGGAGATCGGGTGGCGGCTGATCTTCATGACCCGCCGGACCTCGGCCACGGGGAGTTTCGCCTCGTCGGCCATCTCCTCAAGGGTCGGCTCGCGGCCGGTTTCCTGGAGGAACCGCTTGGCGATGTTCCGCAGTTTCGACATCGTCTCGATCATGTGGACCGGGATGCGGATGGTGCGCGCCTGGTCGGCGATGGCCCGCGTGATGGCCTGCCGGATCCACCAGGTGGCGTAGGTGGAGAACTTGTAGCCCTTGCGGTAGTCGAACTTCTCGACCGCGCGCATGAGGCCGCTATTGCCCTCCTGGATGAGGTCGAGGAACTCCAGGCCGCGGTTGGTGTAGCGCTTGGCCACGCTGATGACGAGGCGCACGTTGGCCTCGATCATCTCCTTCTTGGCCTTCTCGGTCATGGCCTCGCCGCGGTCGATCTGCGCGGTGATCTCGCGCAGTTCCGTCGTGCCGCTCAGGGCCTCCGCCTCGAGCCGCGTGATGCGGCGGCGGGTGGCCTTGGCCCGCTTGTCGGCCTCCTTGGCGAGCTCGTCGGCGCGCCGGCGGGCCTCGCGCGCCTCCTCCTGGAGCTGGACCTTCCTCGCCGGCGAGCGCGCGGCCTTGAGCTTGTCCGCCGCGGCCGCGGCCGCGGCTGCCGCCTCCTCCTGAGCGCACTTGCCCTCCTCGCGGGCGGCGGCCAGCTCCCGGCTGGCCTCCGCCAGCACCGCCATGTGGTCGCGCAGGCGGCGGACGCAGCGCTCGATGAGCTTGGGGTTGAAGCGCAGGGCGTCGAGTTCCCCCTCGAACTTGGCGCGCAGCTTCTGCACCGAGTCGCGCTTGCGCGCCAGCGTCTTCTCGGCGGACTTGACCTTGAGCGCCTTCTCGTGCTCGCGCAGATCGTGGTGCAGGCGGACCAGCCGGCGGATGGAGGCGAGCGCCCGCTGGCTCTCGCGCTTCCCGGTGTAGTTCGGGCCCCAGTCGCCCAGATCCGCCTGGAGCAGGTCCTCGAACCGCGTCTCCCCCTTCTCCAGCTGCGCGGCCAGCGTCTCCAGCTCGCCCAGCGCGATGGCCGTGCGGAAGACCGCGCGGCGCACCACCAGCTCGCCCTCCTCGATCCGCTTGGCGATGGCGATCTCGCCCTCGCGGTCGAGCAGCGGCACGCGCCCCATCTCGCGCAGGTACATGCGCACCGGGTCGTCGAAGCGGATGGGCCCGGTGTCCTCCTCCGCCTTCTGGCGCTTGGCCACCGGCGCCTGGGTCCGCCGGGCCTGTCCCTGCTCGTGGGTCTCGGTGATCTCGATCTTCAGGTCCCCCAGCATGACGAAGAGGTCGTCCATCTCGGTGGGGGAGATGCCGTCGTGCAGGCATTCGTTGAGCTGATCGAAAGTCACGTAGCGCTGTTCCAACGCCAGGCGACGCACCTTCTCGTTGGTCTCCTGCAGCGGGCTCTTCTGGGCCATTACCAGCAACTCCTCACGTCTCTCCCTCCGGGCCGGCATGCCCGGCGGAACTACCTATCGGTCCCGATCTCGATCCTCTGCCGCTGCAGATCGTGAACCGCTCTCAGGAGCGCCATCGCCTCCGCCACATCCCCCCGCGCCTGGGCGCCCCGGAGCTTCTCCTGCACTTGCTTGATCCCATCGTCGGCGGCCCGCTCCCTCAGGCGCCGCACGTAGTCGGCGAGCGCGCGCCGCCGCCGCCGCTCCGTTTCCCGCACTTCCTCGTGCTCGTCCGTTTCGCTGTCGGGGATCACGACCGCCGCGGCCGCGGCCGCGGCCATGGCCGGATCCCCCGCCTCGGCCAGGATCTCGTCGGCGCTCGTCGTGCGCCCGGCGCGGATCGCCCCGGCGAGCCGGCGGACCAGCTCCCGATGGCCCGGTATCCGGAAGAGATCGGGCTCGAGCGCCGTGGCCAGCTCGGGCTGAAGCTCCGGAAACTGGAGGAGGAGGCGGAGCAGGCCGCGCTCGGCCTCCTCCATGGCCGGGCCGGGAGTGCCCGGCGCGCCCGCGGCGCGCCCGTCGGCCGCTTCCTGCGCGGCGCGCGCCTCTCCCGGCTCATCGCCCCGCCGCTGCAGGCGGCGCATCTCGTCCTTCACCGCGCGGAGCACCGTCTCCTCCGGAAGCCCCGAGCGCTCGACCACGGCCTGGAGGAGAAGCCCGCGCCTTATCTCATCTCTCACCCGCGAGAGGGCGAAAACGAGCCGCTTGAGCGCCTCTTCGCGCTCCTCCGGGGACTGGCCTTCGGCGAGGGCGAAATCCACGAACTCGGCGGCCTTCTCCACCGTCTCTTCCCAGGCGGGAAGGCCCTCGCGCCGGACGAAGGAGTCCGGGTCCTCGCCGGATGGAAGGAGCACGACGCGGGCCCGTAGCCCTCCCTCCCAGAGGAGCGGGCCGGCCTGCCAGGCCGCGCGGCGACCCGCCTCGTCCCCGTCGTAGGCGAGGACGGCGGCCGGGGCGTAGCGGGCGAGAAGTCGAGCCTGCTCCAGAGTGAAGGCCGTGCCGAGCCCGGCCACCATGTTGCGGGCGCCCGCCTCGTAGAGGGAGAGGAAGTCCATGTACCCCTCGACCAGCACGGCGAGGTGGCGGTTGCGGATCTCGCCCCGGGTCTGGCCCAGCCCGTAGAGGTTCTGGCCCTTGTGGAAGACGGGCGTCTCCGGGGAGTTGAGGTACTTGGGCTCCTCGTCGCCGAGGGCGCGCCCGCCGAAACCCACCACGCGGCCCGCGAGGCCGGCGATGGGGAACATGAGGCGGCCCCGGAAGTAGTCGTAGTGGCCCTGCGGGGCGGCGGCCGCCGGCGGGCTGGGCGCGTCGGCGCCGCGAGGCTCCGCGGCCGCGCGGGCCTCGGCGGATTCGCGCGGCCGCGCGAGTCCGGCCTTCACCAGGATCTCCGGCGGGATGGTGCGCCGGCGCGCCTCCCGCGAGAGCGCGTCCCAGGAGGCGGGCGCGAAGCCCACCCCGAAGGTCTGCGTCGTCTCGGCGCCGAGGCCGCGGCGCGCGAGATAGTCCCGGGCGCTCTTCCCCGCGGCGGGCTCGGCGAGCGTGCGCCGGAAGAACTCGTCGGCGAGGCGGAGCGTTTCGTAGACGGCGTCGTTCTCGCGCCGCTCGGCCGGGTCGGTGCGCACCCGCTCGGGGAGCTTCACGCCCGCGCGGCGGGCGAGCGAGGTGAGCGCCTCGACGAAGCTCACCTTCTCGTACTCCATCACGAAGGAGATGGCGTTTCCGCCCGCGCCGCAGCCGAAGCAGTGGTAGGCCTGCCGGTCGGGGCTCACCATGAAGGAGGGAGTCTTCTCGGCGTGGAAGGGGCAGAGGCCGCGCAGATTCCGGCCGGCGCGTTTCAGCGGGAGATAGTCGGAGATGACCTCCGCGATCTCCACGCGCCGGCGGATCTCGTCAATCGTCTCCTGCGGAATGCGCCCGACCACTCCTGCACCTCAAGTGGTATGGGTTCCCACGCAGACAGCACGTGCCGCCGCGGCGTCGTCCGCGGCTATCGACTCAGCTCGTCAACGGCTCAACTCAAGCGGGCGACGGTGACGCCCGCGCCTCCCTCGTCCCACTCTCCCAGGCGGAACTCCTGTACCCGCGGATGCCGCCGCAAGTAGTCGCCGACGCGCGCCCGCAGGACGCCGGTGCCCTTCCCGTGGATGATGCGCACCTGCGGGTAGCCCGCCAGGAGCGCGCTGTCCAGGTGACGGTCGAGCTCGTCCAGCGCCTCGTCCGCCGAGAGGCCGCGCAGATCCACCTCCGCCAGCGGGCGGTCCGGGCGATCGGCCCGCACCTCCACGCTCCCGCGCCGCGCCCCCGCCGCGTCGCGCCCGCCGCCGGTCTTCCCCGGCTCGGGGGCGGCCGTCGGCTCGGCCGGCCCGGCCGGCCGCACGTCCTCCATGGGCACTTCGAGCCGGACGCCTCCGGCCTGCACCCGCACCTTCCCGCCCGAAGGCTTCTCGAGGAGCACGGCCTCGCGCTCCAGGGTGAGCAGCCAGACGCGGCTCCCCACGTCGAGCGGCACGCCCACCAGCGGGGCCGGCGGCCGCGCCGCCGCGCGCTCCTCCTTCTCCTCGCGGTCTATGCGGCGGGCGAGATCGCCCAGGGCCTCGCGCGCGCCGACGACGCTTTCGCGCGCGGCCTCCTTGGTGCGGATCTCGGCCACCACGCGCTCCACGAGCGCGCGCGCCTCATCCACGATGGCGCCGGCCTCGCGGCGCGCATCGCGGCGCCGCGTCTTTCCCTCGCGGCGGATCTCGTCTTCGGCCGCCGCCAGGCGCTGGCCCGTCTC
>CAYHBE010000171.1:0-4288 GCA_964354765.1 uncultured Dehalococcoidales bacterium
CCAATATATTTTTTTATGTGCTCGTATATTATTTTGAGTCACGGCTACCATTATTCCATTTGTAGTTAAAAGGAGTCCGTATTGTGCGGTAGTAAAATTCATCCGGTCGACGGCAAATACTGATAACGTACTGCCCAGGTGTGCGACTGATAAAATCAGCAGCAAAGAGAAAGTAATAAATACCAGGAAGGGGCAGTCTTTAGCGACAGCCAACGTGCTCTTTAAATCAACTTTTTCACCACCGCCTTCGTATGATTCGTGCAGGAAAAATATAATTAACAACGCTACGATAAGGCACGTGAATGCAGAAATACTTAACAGCCAGCCATAGTTTAATATCGGCATCAGGTATCCACCCAGAGCCGGACCTAATGCGAACCCGACGTTGCCGCCGACTCTCACAAATGCATATATTTCCGTAAGGCGGTCGCTCGGTGATAGGTCTGCGATAATTGCCATTACGGTGGGATTTATCGTGCCGAGAATACTTCGCGCGGTGATGTACATCATCGCAATAGCCCAAACCGGCGCCGAGATTCCAATTAAAAAACCAAGCGCCCCGTAAGCGAAGATACTAACAGTCGTTATCGAAATAAATAGACGCCTTCGTCCGAAACGGTCGGACAGCATTCCCCCAAGCATATTAGTGCCAGCAGTACACAATCCACTGACTAGAAAGATGGTTCCAACCAGGCTCATGGGGAGGTCGCGTTCATCATATAGATATAGTGCCAGGAAAGGGAGAGCAATGGAAAAGCCGATTGTAACGAACAAATCGACTACCATCATCAACCAGACACCGCTAGGAAAACGTTTAAATAGCTTGTTTATTTGGAAGATTAACGCATTCATAAGACAATAAATTCAGTATAACATGTACCAGTGAGATATCGAGTATTTCTCTGAGACGACATGAGCCACGTTACATGGCAATAGAATCGGTGAAAACGGTAGGGCAAATTATGGCAGAAAGGATTTAGGCGCCGTATTTATTTAGCTTCAAGGCGTTTGCCATTGCCAGAGGCATAATGTCTGTCGACGGGAAAATACCTAATCCGCCTCTCAAGCAAGCTTTTTCAGAAAATGCGTTGACGTCGTCGCAGCGGCAGTATTGTGAGTACAAAATCGTCGGGACAGGGTGCCAGCTGTGTGCTTTCATCATTGCTGGCGTCGAATGATCGCCAGTAACTACAACTACATCCGATTTCAGACTCATTATATCGGGGATGAGCCGGTCGATTTCCTCCAGTGCCTTAACTTTACGGTTAAAATCACCATCTTCGCCCGCCGCATCTGTTTTTTTATAATGTATGAAAAAGAAATCATAATTGTTGTAATTTTTCTTAAGGACTGCGACTTCATCCTCGATCATAAGACCGGCTGGCAGCACATCCATACCTACCAGTCTCGCCAGTCCTCGGTACATCGGGTAGGTAGCTATTGCAGCAGCCTTTAGCTGATAGGTAGCCTTCATACTTGGCAAATGAGGAGTCTGTGAAAAACCACGCATCAACACCATATTCGCCGGTCTCTTGTTTTTCAAAATCGCTGCGACTTTCTCCGCGAATTGATTGGCTATCCTTGTCATTTTAGAAGCTTTGGGCAAAAGAGCTTTTACTGGATTCGGAGGTATACCTTCCAGCTGCGGATCTGATTCGGTGACCTGTGGCGACAAGCCTTTACCGCGGAAAGCAATCACAAATCGGTGTTCCCTGACGGGAGCGGTAAGTATGTCAACATCATCGATTTTCATCTTCAATAACGGACAAAGGCTTGCATTCAGTTCAGTCGATAATCGCCCAGCACGGCGGTCTATGATATTACCTTTTTTATCAACGGTACAAAAATTGCCGCGTGCCAGGACATCGCCTCGTTTTACAGGAAAATCGATACCAACCGCCTCGAGCACCCCCCGCCCTATACTCACGGTCAGAGGATCATAACCGAATAGAGCAGTGTGACCTGGAGCACTCCCAGGGGTAATACCCGCCCCCACAGGCACGCTCAATCCACAGACTCCTGACTTCGCTAACGCATCGAGATTAGGAATATTCGCAGATTCAAGTTCGGTCTTACCAGTTTTAGGATCTGGTAAACCACCTAATCCATCGATGACCAGCAAAATAATCCGGCTCGAAGTCGAGCGTGCCAGCGACTTAATTAAATCTTGTTTGGACATCTAACTACGCGCTACTTATTTATTTAACAGAGCTTCAACGCCAGGTAGTTTCTCACCGCTTAGAAAGCTCATGGAAGCGCCGCCGCCGGTAGAGACGAAGGTCATTTTCCCTGCCATTCCCATATTGGTAACAATCTCGGCTGTCGATCCGCCGCCGATGATAGTCGACGCTTTCAATCCAGCCAGCAATTTTACCATTGTTTCAGTACCTTGTGCGAATTGCGCGATTTCATATATACCCATCGGTCCATTCCAAAATACCGTTCGGCATTTTTCAAGCTCTTCTTTAAATACTTGGATTGTTTTCGGTCCAATATCGACAAGTTTTTGGTCTTTTGGAATTTTATCAACTGGTACAACTTGCCTTGATCCCTTTTCGCTCGCTTCATTGGTAACGACGACATCTACCGGTAATACTAGCCTGATATTCCTGGCAGCGGCTTTGCTTACCAGCGTTCTGGTAGTTTCTACTCGATCTTCTTCAAATAATGATTGCCCTATTTCATATCCCTTGGATTTCAAGAAAGTAGCTGCCATTCCACCACCGACAAGCAAAACATCTACTTTATCGAGAATATTTTCCATCAGAGCTATTTTATCGCTTACTTTCGCACCGCCAAGTAGAGCGCCGAATGGATGGCCTGGATTTGTGATCAAACCTCCGAGGGTCATTATTTCTTTTTCCAGTAAAAGACCTGCAACAGCAGGCATATATTGTGTAATGCCGACAATCGAAGCGTGTTTCCGGTGAGCTGTGCCAAAGGCGTCCTGGACAAAAATATCAGCCAGTCGGGAAAGTGACCGGGCAAATTCAGCTCCGTTTTTCTCCTCTTCCGCATGAAAACGCACGTTTTCTAGCATGAGGATATCACCGTTCTTCATCGCCTTAACCGCCAGCTCTGCTTCGGAGCCAATACAGTCGCTGACAAATCCCACTGCTTTACCAATAATTTCAGACGCTTTTGGAATGACTTGTTTCAGGCTAAATTTGCTCGCCGGCTTGCCATCCGGTCTGCCAAGATGAGAACAGAGAATTACTTTTGCCTTGTTATTCACGAGATACCGGATGGTCGGTAAGCTAGCCTTAATACGGCTGGCGTCAGTGATCTCACCTGTCTTTTGGTCAAAGGGGACATTGAAATCGACTCTTACCATAACTCTTTTCCCCTTGACATCGACATCCCGGATGCTCTTTTTTTCCATCAATCATCCCCACAACAATTTATTTATTGAGTATGATTTTATGTAAACAACCGTGTTTCAACGAATCCGAGTGATGGTCGCTTTATCGTACACAGGGAAGAAAGCCATAACCTGTTTTAAAATACCGTTGGCATCAAGTCCATATTTGGCCCGCAAAAAGCTCTGTGAGCCATGTTCGATGAATTTGTCCGGCAAACCAAGGCTTTTAACTTGTATGTCGCTGATACCTGACTGTTTTATCAAGTCGGAGACATGACTTCCGAATCCACCTTGTATAGTATTTTCTTCAACCGTAATCACGCGTTTGGTCTGATTGGCAATTTTCAATATCAGTTGAGAATCCAAAGGTTTTACGAAACGAGCATTTACAACCGCAGCTTGAATACCAAGTTTCTCAGCCTCGTAGGCTGCTTCCAGCGCAGGGGCAACCGTTGCTCCGATAGCGATAATACCGACGTCTTCCCCATACCGTAGAATTTCTCCTTTACCGATCGGAACTTCATGGAACTCGCTGTCCATGGGTACTCCTACGCCAGCGCTTCGGGGATATCGAATTGCCATCGGTTTACCGGTCATAGTTGCTGTATAAAGCATATGCTGCAATTCATTCTCGTCCTTGGGAGAAGAAACAGCCAGATTGGGAATTAAAGAAAGATATGAAAGATCAAAAGCTCCCTGATGCGTTTTGCCATCATCGCCAACTATACCTCCACGGTCGACAGCAAAAACGACAGGTAGTTCCTGTAAACAAACGTCATGTATTATCTGGTCGAATGACCTTTGCAGGAAAGTTGAATATATGGCAACTATCGGGACATAACCCTGGGTTGCTAGTCCCGCCGCAAACGTTACGGCATGTTGTTCGCAAATCCCGACATCGATAACACGATTGGGAAGTTCAGCCTG
>CAYHBE010000172.1:0-4288 GCA_964354765.1 uncultured Dehalococcoidales bacterium
AACCTGCGCCTTGACCTGCCTCGGTCATGAGAGCCTTAGCCTTGGTGACGTCGTGTTTGTATAGGTCCTGTACATTCTGTGGTAAGTCCTTTAGTGGCGTGAACATAGCTGATTGCTCTGGGTAAGGCATGATCGGGTAAGTAAAGTCAGTGGCATTACCGCCAAAAAAGCTATCCATTATTTTCTGACGGTCTATAGCCATTGAAAGTGCATATCGCACTTTAACATTGTCCCACGGGAAACCTTTTCCCAGATGCATCTTGATGCTGTAGCTATACGACATAAGATATTTTCCCATCTTTAAATCTGGATTAGTCTTGTGTAAAGCTGCAGCAACGTCCCAGGTGACACCCCCGAGATTATCAATCTTTCTTGTTTTCATGGCGGCAATACGGCTGGCCTCATCAGCTATCACGAAATTCTGGTATTTGTCTACATAAGGTAATTTGTTTTCGGGAATAAGAGGGTCGGTCATCCAATAATCGGGATTTTTTACCATGGTAAAAGAGCTCATGGGCACGTAGTCTGTAATCATAAAAGCTCCGGTACCGTTGGATGACTTGTAATCCTTAAAGTTGCCGCCAGCGGCGACACCGTCTCTCGGGAAGATATTAATGTAACCAGCAGTAACAATAAATAATGGTCCTTGTTTCCCGACATTACACTTAATTTCAACTTTATACTTTTCAGTGGCTTTTATGGAGAGGGGGGCATCGGCTCCCCGGTATGTTAAAGCAAGGTAAGATCCAGGGATCTCAAAGGCTCGTTTCAGGGAGAATACAACGTCTTCAGCATCAAGTTCCCGCCCACCTACCGGCGGCTTGTTTTGAAAGTGAATCCCCGGCCGAATATTGAAGATGAGAGTCTGGCCATCGGGCACCTCCCAACTTTCTGCAAGACGCATTTTCGAGTATTTCATGAAGGTTATGCCAAGGATTGTCCAGGTTACATCACCGGTACCGGCTGGTCCTTTTGACCAGTCGCCAGCCATCAATGGCTCGTTGGTGATATTAAGTGTGGAGAGCAAATAAGGGTAGGTATAGGCATTGTCAAAACCCTGTACGTCGGCAGATGCGGAGGTTGTGTACACTCCACCGTATTGCGGTTTCTCGACCATCGTGCCGATCGACGTTTTAACCATCTCAGGTCCTGTAGTTCCGCCTGTGGTGGTTCCTCCAGTAGTAGTTCCACCAGTGGTGGTTCCGGTTACTGTTGTCCCTGTTCCTGTTGTCGTAGTCTCGATTTCGCCACCACAAGACGCTAGCATCAAGACTGCAACCAGCAACAGGCTGAAGAATAGTAGTCCTGTTTTCCTCATAAATACTCCTTTCCTTTTTTATCTATCTGCAGATTCGAAAAATATCTCACATAGCTTACCTCCAGTAACGATCATTTTGTATTTACTTTTTTCTTCGGTATTTTTTTCTTGGTCCCGGAGTAGCGTCCCAAACCTCCTCTAAGCCTGGGATCTAACAGGTCTCTGAGGGCATCTCCAAACATGTTTATACCATAGACTACGATCGTTAGAGCCAGACCAGGCCAGACTGCCAACCATGGGGCAGTCATCATGTAGGTACGTCCGCTAGTACTAAGCATGCCTCCCCAGCTTGGATGTGGTGGTGGGATACCCCAGCCAAGGAAACTAATACTGGCTTCGGCGATAATTGCTCCTCCCATACCGGTGGTGAACATGATGATGATGGGCGCCATGATGTTAGGCAAGATATGTCTTGCCAGGATTGCCCTGGTGGGGCATCCGATCGACCTGGCGGCATCGACATATACATTCTCCTTGATATTAAGGACGGTACTTCTGATAACGCGCGAGCCAGCAATACCGCCTGATATACCGAGGACGATGATCACCTGGACCATACCTGGTCCGAGAATAGCCATGATGGTCAATATCAAGAATATTCCTGGAAAACACATCCACGCGTCGACAAATCTCTGCACAACCAGGTCCACCTTCTTCCCCAGGAATCCGGAAAGGAGTCCAATGGTGGTGGAAATACAAACAGAAAGTGAAGCAGTACAGATACTGACAATCATCGAGATACGGGCTCCAAAGATAATACGGCTGAGCACATCACGCCCTACCTGGTCAGCTCCAAGAATATTTTTTATCGATGGTGGCGCTAGGCGTTCTGCCACATAAGTTTCATTGTAACCATAAGGTGCGATCAAGTTGGCCGAAATCCCTACGATTAGGAGGATGATAACAACAATGGCGCCAAAGGTGCCGAGTGGTTTCTCTCTGAACAGTCTTGCGAACAAGTCGTAAAAAAATGAATGCCGTTTCCGGGCAGATAATGCCCCGGCGTTAATCCCTTTACTTACAGTTTCACTCATTTCTTTACCTCTACCGATACCTGATTCTGGGATCGAGCAAGCTATAGGTCAAATCGACCGTTAGATTAACACATAATATTACTGTAGCCATACACATATTTATGCCGGAGATAATAGGATAATCCCTTCGATTCAGGGCATCAATCATAAAACGACCCATACCCGGTAAATTGAATATTGTCTCCATGATAACCGAGCCACCGATAAGCACTGGTATCTGCATACCGATGATAGTAATGACAGGGATTAAGGCATTCCGCATGCCATGCCTGATAACAACCATTCTTTCTCTAAGACCCTTAGACCAGGCAGTCCTGATGTAGTCTTGCCTGAGCACTTCCAGCATCATGGTCCTGGTCATTCTCATCGATGTACCGGACATGACCATTCCCATGATGACAGAGGGAATTAGAAACTGTATAAGGTTAGCTCCCAGGTCCCGAGTGATAGGAACATATGCCACCGCTGGTGACCATCCCCACCAGCTAGCAGGAAAGACGACGACCATAGTTGCCAGCCAAAAGCTGGGCACAGCAATGAACAGGATAGCAATACTTCTTCCTAAATAGTCACCTATGGTATCCTGGCGTATTGCCGAATAAATTCCAATTGGTAAGGATATACACAGTCCGGTCAGAATGGCAAAGAATCCAAGTTCAAGAGAAATTGGAATTTTGCTGAGTATATCAGGGGTTATCTCACGACCTTGCCAGAGAGACTCTCCGAGGTCACCTCTAATAGCTTTACCAATCCAGTTGAAATACTGGATGTATACCGGCTTATCCAGTCCAAGCATTTGCTCAAGTTGGTCTCGAGTTACTGACTCTCCTCCTGCAGCCGAAAGTTGGCTGGTCATGAGGTCAACCACAGAGCCGGGGACAAAGCGCACCGAGAAAAAGACGATTAGCGTTACCAGGAAAAGAGTGGGTATGAGCAGGAATAGTCTCCTGATAAAGTAGGACCGCATTATTTCCTCCTAATTTCTAACGTTTACGCCACATACAACAAAGTGTAATTTTTTCTTCATGCGTTTAATGACCGTGGTATCAATTGCGAGAACATCTAGTAAGCTTATTTCCTATCTGGATTTCAATGCTTATTTTTTTCTTAATCAGTTAGTTTGAGCTAACCTTGATGAAAATATTTTAAATAGGACTTTTTAATTCAAACGATAACGATATAGTTATTATCCTTGTGTTAATTATTTCTTTCAGCATATCCAGAATGATTACAAGACAATCGGTTGGGATAATGCTATTATCATTTTTTGTATTTGTCAAGTTATTGACTTAAATACCATGACGTAGTAGCTAATATGAAATAACAAAGAAGCCCGGAGTCAACCCGGGCTTCTTTGTAACTATTCAGTGGACTGAGTGATATTAGAAGAATTATCTTCCGGTCATCTGTTTCTTAAGATCGACGTCCTGCCACCTGTATTTCATGTAGGAAGGATAGTTATAGTAGCCGACGTAGAGCTCACCATTCCAGTTTGAGCCTGGGAAATTTCTACCGCGATTAGCATGAGAGAATCAGGAAGGATGTGGTTTACGTGTGGTAGAAAATAAGACGTAATCTCTTGATTGTGGTTAGCAATATTTCCAAAAGACAACCTATTATAATATCCCCATCTCTTTTTACTGAAAAATCAGTGTTTATCTCACGATCAAACTATTAACAACACCACGTATCGATACTTATACTTATAATGCTATATTTACTATTGATGATTGTCAACGTCTAAAAGCCTTATTTGATTGATAGATAATTAAAACAATATCATAAACGATTTACTTAAACGATCGTTAATAACTTAGTTAACAATAAAAAATTGTATTTTAATGATTAGAATATGGAGAATGCTATTTATCCTTACTTTATTATAAACAGAAGATGTCATGGGAGATTATTGGATTTTAATAATATGTAGCTTAAG
>CAYHBE010000173.1:0-4288 GCA_964354765.1 uncultured Dehalococcoidales bacterium
GTGGTTCTCGGCGGCGTTGGAGCCGCAGAGCAGGATCACGTCGGCGTTTTTGAGGTCCACCCAGTGGTTAGTCATGGCACCCCGCCCGAAGCTTGTGGCCAGACCGGCCACCGTGGCGGAGTGTCAGATACGGGCCTGGTGTTCCAGGTAGACGATTCCCAGGGCACGGGAGAGCTTAGAGGCCAGGTAGCACTCCTCGTTGTTGTTGGCCGCGCCCCCCAGGAAGGCGATCCCCGACGTGCGGTTGACCGTCACTCCTTTAGCGGTTTTCTCGAAGGTGGCGTCGCGGGTCGCCTTGATCCGTTTGGCCACCTCGCTGATCATCCAGTCCCAGGATTTCTCCTCAAACTTGGCACTGCCAGGAGCCCGGTATAGGGGCTTCTTCAGGCGCAACGGGCTGGTGGACAGTTGCCGCACCGAGATGGACTTGGGATCGAGAGCGCCGCGGTTCTGGGGATTGTCCGGATCGCCCTCGGCGTTAATGATGTGGCCATCAGGGCCAGTGGCGATCAGTAACCCGCAGCCGCACGAGCAATAGGGACAGATGGTCGTGGCTTCTTTAACGGGCTTATGCAGGGGAAAGACCAGTTCTGTTCCGGCGGCGGTCGCGGCTTTGGCGAAACCAGCCGGCAGGAGGAGGCCGCCAGCCGTGGCGCCGGACAGCTTCAGGAAATCTCGCCGGGAGATTCCCTTGAGGCGAGGAAGGATCTGCCACTCACTTCCTGGCTCTTCCATGGATTCCCTCCTTTCGGTCCTCAGCAGATCACAGTTCGGGCTCGTAGTGCGCACTTGTAGTGCGCTTTTCAGCGCGCTCAAGCGCCCACTACCAGCCAGATTCGTGATCTACTGATCCTAGAATTTCCTCATGTTTCCGCCTTAGGCAAAACAAACGTGAACTTTGATCCCTTGCCCACCTCACTTTCCACCCAGATGTGGCCGCCGTGGCTCTCCAGGATGCGCTTGACCAGAGACAGGCCCAGGCCAGTGCCGTGTGCTTCCATCGCCTTCGCCTCCTGGGTGCGGAAGAACTCCTCGAAGAGATGTTCCCTGTCTTTGGGGGCGATGCCGATGCCTGTGTCCCGCACCGTGCCCACCACGTAGTTGGGATTCTGCGTCAAAGAGACGACGACAATGCCGCCGGGTGGCGTGTACTTGATGGCGTTGGAGATAAGGTTGGTCCACACCTGCTTGGCCTGCTCGGCGGGCAAGGAGACCTTGGGCAGATCGGGTGCCAGCTCCACGCTGAACAGCAGGTCCTTCTGCTGGGCGGAGGCGCGCATCAGCTCCACCACGCTGCGCAGCACGTCGGCCAGGGCCAGGGGCGGGGCCTTCTCCAGGGCTTTCTCCTTCACCTTCGACAGCTCCAGCAAATCGCTGATGAGGGAGAGTTGCTCCCAGGCCCGGCGCTCGGCCCGCTCCAGGATCTCCCGTTCCCGCTCCCGCGGCACGAAGCCTTCCAGGATCAGCTTGATGTAGCTCTGGATGGCCGCCACCGGGGCTCGCAGCTCGTGGGTGACTATCATGGTGAAGCGATTGCGAAAGTCGTCCAGTTCCCGGAGCTTAGCGTTGAGCTCGGCCATCTCCTCGGCCCGGCGAGCTGCAGCGATGCCGGCCTCCAGGAGTTGCTGCTCCCGGCGACGCAACCGGCTGGCGATAGTGGAGGCCATGGCCACAGCAAAGAACAGGGTGGTGCCCAGGGCGAAGATAGCAGCGACGAGATAGGTTTCGCGGCGGTAACGGTCGGGACCCACCACACCGACCAGGTTGATGTGCGGGACGAGGCCGGCGTACTCCAGCAGCACAATTCCGCCGTAGAGCAAGGTAGCCAGGCCAGCGTAGGTGAAGCTGGCCACCGGCGGCAGGAGAATGCTGGCGATGACCACGTGGAAGACGTAGTACAGGGCAAAGGGGTTCTCCACGCCGCCGGAGTAGTGCAGCAATATGGTCAGGCTGAGCAGGTCCAGCAAGATCTGGACGTGCGCAAACAGGGGTGACGAGCGCAGCTTCGCGCCCCGACCGCGAAAGTAGCGAAACTCGGCCGAGAACAGGTAAAAGACGAGGTTGTACAGGGCAACGAAGCTCACAACGCCCACCAGGGGCACGAGCGATAGGACGCCAGGGAGGCGCCAGTCGGCCAGGACGATGGCCACCAGCGCACCCACCACGGCCAGCCAGCGCAGGCGGATCAACCAGTCAACGCGCTCGCTGAGCTCCTCGTAGAGGGGAGCGACCGCGGGTACCTCGTTCCCGTCTGCGCTCTCTGAAGGCAATGAACTCGTCGTTTTCGTGCTCACTCTATGTGTTCCTTATCTACTTGTCTACTCGCCCCCTGACCTCACGGCAACTCAAAGGCCTCTTCTACGGCCGCCACGGCAGCGCCCAAGTGATCGGCGGCGATGACGCAGGAGACGGTGGAGATAGACGTGCTGATGGCCAGGATGGCGACGCCGGCCGCGGTCAGGGTGTGGAACATGGTGGCGGCTACACCAGGCGTCTCTCGAAAGTCGGGACCGAAGATGCCCACCATGGCCACCCGCGGGACGTGCTGCACAGTTGCCGCTCCCAGCCTGGTACGCAGGGTCTCGGCCAGGGCCAGGACTGGCTCCAGGTCCAGGCGGGCCAGGCAAAAAGTGATGTCGCTCTGGCCGTGGCCACCTAGGCTCTGGACGATGCACTCCGTATTAATGCCGCGCTGCGCCAGGGCCGCGAACACCTGGGCCGCGGCGTCCAGATGTGACGGCACACCCGCCAGGCTGACCATGGACAGCCCGGCGCTCTCAATGATGCCGTTGATGCCAATCTTGCCCACTTCAGGCGCCTCCAGTCGAAGGCCTGGTAGGACAGGTTGCCAACCTGTCGTTTTGAAAACAGGTTAGCAACCTGTTCTACGAACACCAGCTATGTTCAATTCGTTTATCCGTGCCTATCCGTTGACACCGCCTCCCTCTGCAGGAGTGTTCACCTTACTACCCATGAACTCTGCGAGACTCAAACGGTGGTTGACTGGTTTTGGGAAGGCCAAACTCGTCCCCGTTTGGCCAGGCTGGCCTCCACGTGCGCTAACAGCTCGTTGGGATCTAACGGCTTGGCAAGAATAACGCTGGCGAAGGCCTGGAAATCAGGGATGAGCGACTCCACGGCCTTACTCCTGGCAATGGAGGTGACGACGAGCACGGGCATGGACGCTATGGTGGGCTCGGCGCGCATCTCCTGGAGGAGGCTGAGACCGGTGAGGGAATAGGAGATGAGGATGTCCAGGATAGCCAGGTCTGGTCGCGCCGCGCGCGCCAGGGCCAGCCCTGCTTCCCCGTTGGTGACCGTGAGGACTTGGTGCCCACGGGACTCCAGGACGATGCGGGCAAACTCCAGAAAATCGGGATCGTCGTCCACCACGAGGATCGTCGCCATGTTGTTCCTCGCCTTGTTCTGGGAGGCGAATGCGCAGGCGACTTTGGCTGCGTTTGCTACCCTGGCGGATAGTGGCCTTACTTACCGGACGGCTGAGAACCTATCCTGTGAAGGCCCTCGTGGACGTTCTTAGCCCCTCTGGGGCGTTCCAGACGGGCAGGCCGCCCTAGCTACGGGGTTTTTAGGCTAGACTCTTAGGGGTGGGCGGCGGTTGCAGGTGGAGGCTTACTTTCTCTAGCAGTTCCTTGGGTTGGACGGGCTTGGAGAGCCAATCGGCAACGGACAGGCGCTCCTTGTCGGGGCGGCCGATGAGGGAGGTAACGATGATGACGGGGATCTTGCTTAACTCTGGGTCCTTATGCATCTCCTCGCTGACGTGCAGCCCATCGAGGAGGTAGGACATCATCACATCCAGCAGCACAAGGTCTGGCTTGTTTTTGTGCATCACGTCCAGGGCCTGCTTGCCGCTGGCAGCAGTGATGACCTCGTGGTTCTGGCGCTTGAGGACATCACGGGTAAAGGCCACGAAGTCAGGATCATCGTCAACGACCAATATCTTGGCCATGACCTACCTCCTTGTGTTTTGATGACGTGTTTTAATGACCAGGTTGGGGGCCTGGTCTCCAGGATCAGGCGGACGGGGAGATTGCCCACCGCCTTTGGTTGTGCGGTATCATAGCATAGAGGGCGCGAAATGTCAAGAATGAAAACCTCTTTCCTTCAGGGCTCTGTCAAAGTCGGCATTCCGTCATTGCGAGCGCAGCGAAGCAATCTCTCTCATGGCGCAACAATGAGATTGCTTTGCTTCGTTCCTCGCAACCGCTGCGCTCCTGCTCAGAAACTTGGCAGCATTAGACTGTCACTCTGAGCGCAGCGAAGA
>CAYHBE010000174.1:0-2514 GCA_964354765.1 uncultured Dehalococcoidales bacterium
CAGCCGGAACGTCGGCTTTTCCAATGTCAGCGCGTGTTGTGCAGAGAGAAGGGCAAAAAGCCAATCCACGCAGCTTTCTTTTATACCATGCAATCGGCGCGAATACAGGGGGACAGATAGGTTCAGTGATGGCAGCCGCAGTTATGCTTGCCATTATGTCAAATTTATAATGGGCATAATTGTACCTTGTTGATCTCTTATACGCTAAATGGGATCTTGGTTCGCCTTGACGCGATAATTAGATACGTGCGTGAGAACTACTGATCTTGGTGCTCTGACATATATTGCTTGATAAAATCGATCACTTTCACCGGGGTAGGGTCAACTTGATTAAGAATAGCCAGATAGTAGCTGGTGAAATCTCCAAACAGAATGAGATTTAATATTTGCATAAAGGTATTGTCACCGGCACCGTCGATGGCTTCGAAAGATAATTCATTTTCTTCTAAAATCTTGATTACAGCATCATATTGAATTTTAATGCGCGGATTTAGTGAAGGTACACGCAAAAGGATAGTAAACAAATTTTTCTTTGCTTGAACTGGCAGCGGATAACCGACGATCGAGTTATGAATGAGTTCGGGGAAGATCTCAAAAAAGGCCCAGTTTTTACTGTTTTCATTGAATTGAGTCTTCCAACGCCGGGCGACACCAGCCAATGGCCCACCCCCATACACGACCACAATTTTACCATGTAATTTTTCCGCGAGTTTCTTAGCCGGGTTGGAATCAGTAGGGACCGTAATGTCCAATTCATCAACCATGCGATTTAGAAAAGCGATCGACTGTTGTACGTCGGCTGATTTTTCGCTCAAGAAGCCAAGTTTGTTGAAAATACCGACAAGCGAGGCAAACATATAAGGAAAAGTCGCACGCGGTGGGGCTGGATAATCAATGATTGAGAAAAATACATTTTCTTTTTGAGCTAATTCGCCCAGTAGTCCGCCGGCGGTCAGGACCATTTTTTTTGCCGGTGACTTAACGAGTTGATTAAAAGCGGACAGAGTCTCCTCTGTGTTTCCTGAATAGCTGATGGCGATCACAAGCGTTCTTTCATCAACAAAACGCGGTAGGTCAAAATCGCGATGTACCCAAACAGGCACAGCACTTTCTGTCATCAATAGATTACTGACTACTTCCCCACCAATTGCAGAACCACCCATTCCTAAAATTACAACTTTATTTATTTGAGCATAATCAGAAGGCATACCGTAATTCATCACTTTGTTCCAAGCGCTGTGACATTGTTCCGGAAAGTGTTTCAAATGGACCAACATCCCAGACGAGTCGTACTTTCTGTGAATCGATAGACGATCTAGATTGACCATCTTGTCTCCTTACATTCTGATCTAATGCTGTCTATAATGTAACCTATAATTGTTTGAAACTCAACCCCCATGATGTTTTGGCGAACAAGCTTTTTATTCGCTATACTGTATGATATATGTAAGTAATGGAGAATTAAGGTTGCTCAATAAGGAATTACCGAAAAGGATAAGCAGGCTCGAAGACCTGGCAAATAATCTGTGGGTAAGCTGGCACCCCGAAGGGCGTGCGGTATTTCGAGCAATGAATTACCCGCTCTGGCGGACGAGCGGACACAATCCAGTGAGAGAGTTGTATGACACTCCGATCGAGAGAATCAGAGAGCTTGCCAACGATGCCTCCTTTCTTGCTCTGTATGATGCCGCAATTTCCTTGTTTGATCGCGAAATGTTCGACGGTCATTGTTGGTTTGTAACGCATCATCAGAATGAGTTGAACGGTCCGATAGCTTTTTTTTCCGCCGAATTCGCGTTTCACAATTCCCTGCCGATATATGCGGGTGGTCTCGGCGTGCTCGCCGGAGATATTGTTAAAGAATCGTCTGACCTCGGGTTGCCCATGGTGGCAGTCGGATTGATGTATCCCCAGGGTTATTTCCACCAACGCTTTTCGGCAGAAGGCTGGCAGGAAGAAACTTACGAGCAACTTGATTTTGAACGAGCGCCTATCACGCCCTGTCCGTTGCCGGAAAGCTGTGGTCCTAATATACAGATTCAATTCGGAGATAGATCTCTTTACCTGGGAGTTTGGCTGGTTAAGGTCGGGCGGATCAACGTCTATCTATTAGATACTAACGTAGAATTAAATTCGCCAGCCGATCGACAGCTTTCAGCTCGGCTTTATTCTGCCGATAAAGAGCAGCGGCTGCAACAAGAAGTCGTGCTTGGGATAGGGGGGGTGCGTACTCTCAACATTCTCGGTATTAAACCCAGCCTGTGGCATGGCAACGAAGGTCATACTTCCTTTATGATGTTAGAACGAATCAGGCAAGAAATTGAAGCCGGGACCTCTTACGACGAAGCTCTGGAGCGTATTCGAAGCACAACAGTATTCACGACTCATACTCCAGTCCCCGCTGGATCCGATGTTTTCCCGGACGGTTTGATGAATAAATATTTCCACGGCTTCTGGAACCAAATGGGCTTAGAACGTAACACCTTTATGAAATTGGGACAATTTGAAGGTCTA
>CAYHBE010000174.1:2524-3023 GCA_964354765.1 uncultured Dehalococcoidales bacterium
CTTTAAAGACTGCAAAACATGTTAATGGGGTCAGTAGAATTCACGGCAAAGTCTCCCGGAAAATGTGGCATGTCATCTGGCCTGATTATTTTGAGGATGACGTTCCTATCACTTATGTTACTAATGGAGTCCATGTCCCCACCTGGATGGGTTCTGAACTCTACCGACTTTGTGATAAATATGCTGACACTTCCCTGGTAGAAAATCATGATAATCAAGGCCGCTGCGATCAAATTCTAAATGTCCCTGATGAACAACTTTGGCAGTGCCACCAGGACCTCAAGCGCAAACTCCTCCACGTTATTCAGGAGAGGGTGCAACAGCGATGGGCGAGCGGTACTGGCGACGCCGAACAGGCGATTGCGATGGGGGCGTTGTTGGATTCGGATGCGTTGACCATTGGATTTGTCCGGCGTTTTGTTGAATATAAACGACCGACGCTTCTTTTCTACGATATTCAACGCTTAACAAAAATAATTGGCGACAAATGGCGCCCTAT
>CAYHBE010000174.1:3033-4233 GCA_964354765.1 uncultured Dehalococcoidales bacterium
ATTTTTGCCGGCAAATCTCACCCAGCCGATTTTCCGTCGAAGCATCTCCTTCATAAAGTGTATTCGATGGCTCTAGACCGCAACTTCCAGGGTCGGATTGCCTTTGTAGAGGACTATGATATTCATATTGCACACTACCTGACCCAGGGAGTTGATGTTTGGTTAAACACACCCCATCGACTCGAAGAAGCCTCGGGAACAAGCGGGATGAAAGCAGGGATGAATGGGGTTATAAATTTGAGTGTTGCCGCCGGCTGGTGGGATGAGGGCTATAACGAGAAAAACGGGTGGCTTATAGGCGATAGCTTGCAGCAATCATCCTCTCCAAAAGACGACGATGCACAGGATTCTGAAGACCTCTACACGCTAATCGAATCTGAAATAGCGCCGCTTTATTACCAGCGTGACAACAATGATATCCCGCTTGGTTGGGTCAAAATGATGAAAGAATCTATGAGGTCTCTGATTCCAGCATTCTCCACAAAGAGGACAGTAAAGGAATATACAGAAAAGCTATATCTCCCTGCAGTTCGAGACAGCCTGAAAAACCTCCAACGGAGATGAGACTTGTCTTCTGAAACAGCTGTTCTTCTCAAACTAGCGCAACTTTACGGTATCCAAACAGCATTTTATGGGATCCATCAAAAACGACATATCGCCAAAACTGATTCTATATTAGCTATCCTGAAATCTTTAGGATCGCCAGTGCTATCACTGGAAGATGTATCTTCTGCCTGCCATGCCCGAGAGAAATGGTTTTACGACAAGCTTCTTGAACCGGTGATAGTTGCATGGGAAGGAAAACTGGATTCAGTAATCGTGAGATTATTGGCTCCAGAGGCAGAAAGTACAATAAGTATATGTTTGACCGGAAAAAGTGGATTTCAGACCGAATGGGTACTGCCCGGTATTGATTTACCAATCATCAGGCGGATTGAGCACGATAATTCCATTTACCTTGAAAAAAGGGTGTCTCTAGGAGCGGAATTACCATTCGGATATTATAAATTAATGATTGAAACTCAGCACAGACACTCAGAAGCACTCGTCCTATCTGCTCCCATGCAGACTTATCAAGCTGAAAACAGAGACCGAAAGTGGGGAGTTTTTTTACCCTTATACTCACTTCATACTCGTAAGAGTTCGGGGATAGGAAATTACACAGATCTTCGGACTCTAATAGATTGGGTGAGAAGTTTG